>NZ_JAVRBR020000042.1:0-165139 GCF_034531165.2 Dendronalium sp. ChiSLP03b
ACTAACTTGTCAATAATTTAGTTAAGATTGTTGCTTATTTTTAAGGATAAGTTGACTTATTCATGGCTGAATAGTTAGCTAATTCATCCTTAAATAAGAGTTTTTTTATTAGAGATAAGTTAATTTATGCGATTGCAGAAAAATCTATTTATTTTGTTTATAATTTTGTTAAGTTTTGCACTTGTATAGATGACTTTGAAATCCTTATTACGTTTTTATTAGGAAATAAGGTGCGTTTTCCCTGGTCTTGGGATATAGCGAAACCGAAGTTGCTAACATGAAATTATTTGACATTATCCATCCCGATTTTCAAGAACACTGTCGGCAAATATTTTATCGCTTGATGTCAGGAGAACAGCTAGAGCAAGTTAAAACTGCATTCATTACTAAGGATGGTCAACCAATCTATCTAGAAGGAAATATTAACTGTAAATTCGTCAGCGGTAAACCAGTTGCCACTCGCAGCATTTTTCGCAAAATTACCCAACAGGTAATAGCAGAAAAAACACTGCATCAGCAACAAGAACAATCACATAATACGTTGCTATCAATCTCCGGCAATCTGCAACAACCAGCAGACAGCACTACGGAAAATTTTACTGATGTCACAGTTTTATTTGCAGACATCGTTGGCTTTAATGAAAGCGCTACTGCAATAAGTGCGATTCAATTAGTAAATTTAGTCAACCCAATTATGACAGTTTTTGATCGCCTGAGCGATCGCTACGGTTTGGAGAAGATTGAGACTATTACTGATGCTTATATGGTAGTTGGACAAGGCTCAAATTGTACTCAAGCGCTCGCCCATATGGCGCTGGATATGCAAACAGCAATCGCTACCTTTAATGCTGAGAATGACCAAAATTTTCACATCAGCATTATTATCCATAGTGACATTGTAGCAACAGAAGTAATAAGTCTAAAAAATTTTATGGATGTTTACTGGGGAGATATAGCAAACACTGCCAGATGTGTGGAATTATCTGGAGTGCTTGGCAAAATTCAAGTTACTGAAGCTCCTACTAAATACTTGCGTGATGAATTTTTGTTGGAAAAATCTCGAGAAATTGAAATCAAAAACAAAGGTAAAATAACTACTTATATTTTGCTTGCTCGGAAGTAATACTAATTCGTAATTCAGACTTATTTAAAATCTAAAATCATATTAAACAAAGCATAATTATTCTTATTATAAAACTTGTAGATAAGTCAGACAAAAAGTTGTCGTAAAATAAAACAATAGCTCAGTGTAATAAATATAAAAATATTAAAAAATATTTTTTACTTGTTTAACTTGAGTATTGAATGTAATTAAAAAATACTTATTTATATCTAAAACATTGTTTAATCACGCAATATTATAATTTTTTGATAACTTCAGTTCTAATTAAAGCTACATAACATTTGTAGTGTAAATTTATACTAAATTTTCAGAACGTGGTTATCATAATTCGTTATAGCTTTTGGAGTAGCTAATTTTTAGAAGGTATTGTATAGACAGATGATGGTAACACGCCAGACAGATAACTCAGAGTAAAATTTAAATATTCTTGACAGAAACTTTAACAAGCACCTAGAAAATAGTAAGGACGGAAAAGAGTAAATCCAGATAAATGGATTGAGGTTATATGAGATATTGCCAAATATCTCACCATCTAATTACCAAGTAGTGAATTTGCTATATCTAATAATCGGCTTTCTAGCCATGCATTGAAATTGAGCGCGAAATAAATGGGACAAGGTTTTTTACAAATTGGCTTGACGTTGTGTATCGCGATCGCAATCACTCCTATTTTTGGAAGATACATAGCGCGCGTTTTCTTGGGAGAAAAAACGCTACTCGATCCCTTAATGAACCCTATAGAGCGGAGTCTGTTCGTATTAGTGGGTGTCCGCAGGAAAGATGATATGACCGGTTGGCAGTATGTTAGAGCCATACTGTACACCAACCTGTTGATGGGCATTCTAGTGTATTCGCTGATCTATTTTCAGAGATTGTTACCCTGGAATCCTAACGGCTTGGGTGCGCCTATTTGGGATATACTGCTGCACACAGTTGTTTCATTTGTGACGAATACCGACCAGCAACATTACAGTGGTGAGACAACCTTAAGTTATTTTAGCCAGGTAGCAGCTTTAGGCTTTTTAATGTTCACCTCAGCAGCTACTGGCTTAGCGGTAGGAATTGCTTTTATTCGCGGGTTGACAGGCAAAAAACTGGGAAATTTTTACGTCGATCTCACCCTAGCTATCACAAGGATATTATTGCCTATCTCAGTAATTGGGGCGATCGCTTTAGTTTTATCAGGCGTGCCACAAACATTACGCGAAACACTGGTTGTTGAGACCTTGGAAGGAAGCACGCAATATATAGCCAGAGGTCCAGTCGCATCATTTGAAACGATCAAAATGTTGGGTGAGAACGGTGGCGGCTTTTTTGGCGTTAACTCTGCCCACCCCTTTGAAAATCCCAATGGTGCCTCTAATCTGATAGAAATCATTGCCATGGTTTCTATTCCCGCATCTTTAATCTACGCCTACGGTATTTTTACCAAAAACATCAAACAGGCTTGGCTCTTGTTCTGGATGGTGTTCGTGATTTTTGTGATTCTGGTTTGGGTGACAGCTGGTGGAGAACAACAAGGCAATCCCCTTGTTAATAACGCTCTAAAATTAGAAATACCCAATTTAGAAGGTAAAGAAGTCCGATTTGGCTGGGCGCAAACAGCTCTGTGGGTAGTAATGACCACCGCTACGATGTGTGGTGCCGTCAATGGGATGCACGATTCCTTGATGCCATCAGGGATATTTTCCACCCTCTTCAACTTATTTATCCAAATTATTTGGGGGGGTCAGGGAACTGGGACAGCTTACCTCTTCATTTACCTAATTCTCACCGTTTTCTTGACTGGGCTGATGGTGGGACGCACCCCAGAATTTTTAGGGCGCAAAATTGAAAAGCGCGAAATCGTCCTTGCTAGCGTGGTGCTGCTGATTCACCCAATCGTAATTTTAATTCCCAGTGCCATTGTATTGGCTTATCCTGTTTCTCTATCTGGAATTACCAACCCTGGCTATCATGGTATTTCCCAAGTAGTTTATGAATATGCCTCTGCGGGTGCAAACAATGGCTCTGGCTTAGAGGGATTGAGAGATAACACCCTATGGTGGAATTTAAGTACCTGTTTTAGTATGTTGGCAGGACGCTACATCCCGATTATTGCCATCCTACTATTAGCGGACAGCATGTCTCGCAAACCAAAAGTACCAGAAACTCCCGGCACGCTGAAAACAGATTCTCTGATATTTACCACTGTCACAGCTGGCGTAGTTCTAATTTTAGGGGTACTGACCTTCTTTCCCGTTTTGGCTTTAGGCCCGATTGCCGAAGGTTTTAAATTAGCCTCTGGCAGCTAAAAAAAGTTAGGAGTTAAGAGTTATAAGTTATGAATTGTGAGTTTTGAGTTTTGAATGAATAATAGCTCCTAATTCTTAATTCTTAATTCCTCACTCCTAACTCCTTACTTCTAACTTGATTTATGAATCCTGTTGCACCTACCCCCAAACCGAAATCATCTCGTTCTCGTCCTAGCGATCGCCGCCAAGCCCGTAAAAAAGCTAGGATCGATACCAGAGGACTCTACCCCAGAGCCATTAGGGATGCTTTTATTAAGCTCAATCCCAAAAATGCAATTAAAAATCCAGTGATGTTTTTGGTTTGGGTAGGGACACTCATCACCCTAGCAGTCACCATCGATCCCAACCTGTTTGGGCCAACTACCCAGAAAAACCCGCGACTTTTCAACGGCTTGTTAACTGGGATTTTATTCTTTACCGTTTGGTTTGCCAATTTTGCCGAAGCTGTGGCGGAAGGGCGTGGGAAAGCACAAGCCGATGCCTTGCGGTCAACCAAGTCAGAAACGATCGCTAAAAAACTTGCCGCCGATGGCACAATTACAGAAGTATCTTCCACTAGCCTGCAACAAGGTGACAACATCTACGTAGTAGCGGGCGATATCATTCCCGCTGATGGGGAAGTCATCATGGGTGTTGCTTCGGTGGATGAATCGGCAATTACTGGGGAGTCTGCACCAGTCCTCAAAGAATCAGGCTCGGATGTTGCCAGTTCCGTTACCGGTGGTACGCGCATCATCTCAGATGAGCTGATTATTCGCATCACTGCCGGCCCAGGCAAAGGGTTTATCGACCGAATGATTGCCTTAGTAGAAGGGGCAGAACGCACTAAGACACCAAATGAAATTGCTCTGACGGTGTTACTAGCAGTACTCAGCTTAGTATTTTTGTTTGTTGTTGCTACCTTACCTGCACTTGCCTACTATGTTAATAGTCCAGTTAGCGTGCCAATTTTAATAGCTTTGTTGGTAGCGCTGATCCCCACGACCATTGGAGGCTTACTCAGTGCCATTGGTATCGCTGGGATGGATAGAGTTGCCCAATTTAATGTGATTGCCACCTCAGGACGAGCCGTAGAAGCCTGTGGAGATGTCAATACTCTAGTTCTCGACAAAACAGGCACAATTACCCTCGGCAACCGCTTGGCAGAAGAGTTTATCCCAATTGACGGTCACTCAATAGAGGAAATTGCTTATATTGCTTTGGTGGCTAGCGTATTCGATGATACACCCGAAGGTAAATCTATTGTCCGACTGGCACAAATGTTAGGCGCAAGATTTGACTTCGACCCAGACCGGGTAGAAGGAGTGGAATTTTCTGCCAAGACGCGCATGAGCGGTACAAACTTGCCTGGTGGACGTGAAGCACGCAAAGGAGCAGTAGGAGCAATTAAAGGATTTGTACGTTCGCGCAACGGAGACGATGATAGCCTAGAACTGGATGCTGCCTATCAACGAGTTTCCCAACAGGGAGGTACACCCCTAGCAGTTTGCTTGGATAACGAAATCTACGGTGTCATCTATCTCAAAGACATTGTTAAATCTGGTATCCGCGAGCGCTTTGACCAGTTAGGCAGGATGGGAGTACGTACCATCATGCTAACCGGGGACAACCGAATTACCGCAGCCGTCATTGCCAAGGAAGCGGGAGTCGATGACTTCATTGCCGAAGCCACACCAGAAGACAAAATCAACGTCATTCAACGGGAACAAGCAGAAGGTAAACTAGTGGCGATGACAGGAGACGGTACTAATGATGCTCCCGCACTGGCACAGGCAAATGTTGGCTTAGCCATGAATACAGGTACTCAAGCAGCTAAAGAAGCAGCCAATATGGTGGATTTGGACTCCGATCCCACAAAGCTAATCGATATTGTCGGGATTGGTAAACAATTGCTGATTACGCGTGGAGCCTTGACTACATTTTCCATCGCCAATGATATTGCTAAGTACTTTGCAATTATTCCAGTTATCTTTGCTGCCGCTAACCTGCAAAGCCTGAATATTATGAACTTGAGCAGCCCTAATTCTGCTATTCTCTCAGCACTGATTTACAATGCTTTGATTATTCCCGCTTTAATTCCCTTAGCTTTGAAGGGTGTGCGGTTTAGACCTCTAAGTGCTAATCAACTACTACAACGCAATATTTTAATTTATGGCTTAGGTGGGGTGGTCGCGCCATTTATCGCCATTAAGTTAATAGATGTACTGATTACGGCAATCGGGTTAGTTTAAGCAAGGCAGGAGACAGAAGGCAGAAGGCAGAAGGAATATTGAATTGTTTCTCCTCATCCCCCTCATCTCCCCACTCCCAGCATGAAGTTCATGACGGCTACTTAAAAATTAAAAATTAAAAATAACTGCCAAGATGGCAGGCAAAAATCCAAAGAAAAAAGAAAATCATGAAACGAGCTGATTTACCAGAAAAGTTTTTGTCGATGGATTTCATCCAGACTGTTTCTGATATTGGGTCACAATGGCGTAGGCACAAACTGCCACTCGCAATTTTTATTGGGCTGTGCTTGAATTTGGTAGTTGCTCCGGTCGTTTATGCTGCTGCTGATGGCATACTGGAACGCCGTTCTGTTTGGGCTATTGGCATTTTAGGTGGAGTGACTCTGGCAGTTGTTGTTTACTTGTTTATAGTCGTTCTTCAGCCAGAACGCTTCTAAGATTGAAGAATTCAGAAGCCAGAATACAGAATTCAGAATCAATTACTGGGGGATTTAGATAAATTAAATATTTAGTGCGATGTTTCACCACTTATTCATCGCAGCTTGGTACAGATATGCTGAATTCTGTTTGATTAAAAATTAAAAACTAAATTTTGAGAGCAAGTAGAAAAGTGTTGATGTCTTTTATTCGAGAAACTAGCAGAGCAATTCGTATTACTCTAATACTTTGGTTGTTGACGGCAATTATTTATCCTTTGGCAATTCTTGTAGTGGGTCAAGTTTTCTTTCCATTTCAAGCTAATGGCAGCGTCATGGTCAATATAGAAGCACAACCTATTGGTTCGACTTTGATTGGTCAGATATTCACATCTGAGCGATATTTTCAAGGTCGTCCTAGTGTGGTGAGATATAGCCAAGGCAGAAAAGCCAAGCCGACTGGTATATCTGGTGCTAGCAATCTGGCTCCCAGTAATCCCGAGCTACTAAACCGAATTATTGAGCAAGCAAATCAATTTCAAGAAGAAAATATTCAACCGACTGCTGATTTAATTTACACTTCTGCCTCCGGTTTAGACCCACATATTTCTTTGATAACAGCGAGGCGGCAAGTGGAGCGGGTTGCTCGCGCTCGGGGTATCAAAGAAGATGAGATATTACCTTTACTTAATAAATATACTGATGGGAGATTTTTATGGATTTTTGGCGAGCCGGGAGTCAATATTCTGCGATTAAATTACGCTCTTGACCTGCAAGAAATTAACCGTCAACAAAATCAATAAATGTAAATGCATACTAAAGGTTAGGAAATTCAAAATTTGCTTATGCAAAATTGTCCTCAATCCCCAATTTGGTGTTGAGCGTACTTTGCGTTTAGATGAAGTCATAGCTGTCTCACAGTGGTAGATAGAGTAGCTGCTTGTAGTCAGATATCGCACTCACATCCACAGTGCGTCAAGTAACACCATTGGTTTTAGCAAAATTTTGATTAACAGCAACAAAAATTACAACTGTATAATTGGCGTTGAGATGTTGGATCGTATTAATACAAGTTTAGTTAGCACTACACCCTTGACTTCTGTGAGTTCTTCCATTTATCCGGCACGACGGGGCAAACACAAAATCTTTATTGGTATGGCTCCTGGTGTAGGTAAAACTTACCGGATGTTGGAAGAAGCACATGCACTTAAACACGAAGGAATTGATGTTGTCATCGGGCTTTTAGAAACCCACGATCGCAAGGAGACGGCAGAAAAGGCAAAGGGACTAGAAATTATACCCCGCAAGCAAGTTCCTAGAGGCGGGTTGACGCTGACAGAAATGGATACCGATGCAATTTTAAAGCGATCGCCTCAGTTGGTGTTAATCGATGAACTAGCTCATACCAATGTCCCTGGTTCTCAAAGAGAAAAACGCTACGAAGATGTCGAAATCGTGTTGGCAGCAGGCATTGATATCTACTCCACAATGAATGTTCAGCATTTGGAAAGTCTGAATGATTTGGTAGCCCGGATTACTGGTGTAGTAGTAAGAGAGCGCATTCCTGACCGCATCCTAGAAGAAGCAGATGAAGTGATAGTAATAGATGTTACACCGGAAACGCTACAAGAACGGTTATTAGAAGGGAAAATCTACGCACCACAAAAAATCCAACAAGCCCTCGATAACTTTTTCCAACGCCGCAACTTGATTGCTTTGCGGGAATTGGCTTTGCGAGAAGTCGCAGACAACGTGGAAGAAGATGCGATCGCCACGACTCCCAACGGGCAATTCTGTAATATTCACGAGCGGGTTTTAGTATGCGTTTCCACCTATCCCAACTCAGTGCAGCTGTTACGCCGAGGTGCAAGACTAGCCAGTTATATGAATGCCCCGCTTTATACTTTATTTGTTGCCAATCCCGAACGCTTTCTTAGCAAAGAGGAAAGCTTGCATATCCACAATTGTGAAAAGCTGTGTAAAGAATTTGAAGGCACTTTTCTTCGAGTTACTAGCCATGATATAGCCCAAGCGATCGCTGAAACAGCTGAGAAATACCGGATTACTCAGATTGTAATTGGAGAGAGTCAGCGAACCTCCTTCGGAGGAGCTTTGCTAACGCGCTGGCAGATCCTTCTCAAGGGTTCTTTAACTCAAAAATTGGTGCGTTTGCTGAAAAACATCGATTTACATATTATTGCTAGCGAAAAAAAATCTTAGCCCCGCATCGATTTTCATCTCAAAGCTAAAATAGAAGCGAAGAATCTTGGCGATCCCTCGCTTCTATATAATGACAAGTTTTATAACTAGCTAAAATAAAATATTAGTATTTTCAGTTCAATTTTATTTAGCTAATCTCGCGCTCACCAAAAATTACTTTGTATTTTATTTTTGATGAGCTATGGGTTTGTCTAATACCAATTCTCAAAATAAAGCTACAGATGCAAACTTATAAACCCAGATTTAATCTGACTTTCCTGATTACAAATTATAAATTACGAATTGGTATAACTTAACTTCGCCTCAACTTTATATTTAGGCAGATTCCTTTACGCTTTGCAATTTTTGGTTCTTGCGCTTGCGTAGAAAAATACCGCCTACAGCTAGCATACCTATAGCAACACTAGGTTCTGGCACGCTAGTAACACGGAATGTGTGGTTGTCGCTTTCAAATCCGCCACCACCGCTCTGAGAAATCACAATTTTGTTAAAGGTATCATTCTTGTTTTGTGAGAAAAACTCAAAGAAGCCATTCTTTTCGCCACCATGCTGCGAAGCAGCAACTGAAGCTGCTGCATTCATCATGTCATACGTAAATTCTTTGATCAAAGTGCTGCCATTGAAGAATTTCAAAGTATTACCACCGCTCAGAGCGCCTGCATCAAAACCAAAGTAGCTAAAAGCATCACTACCTTTAGATTCAATGATGGTATCGTTACCTTGAAAAACCGCTAAATAATTAGATGTGTTTACTTCTGCATGAGCGCCAGAGGGTGCCCAAACATCTGAGTAAATACCAGTTTGCCCAGAATAAGCTGTACTAGAATAGCCACCGTTAGAAAACGAATATTTCACTTGATCGTTGCCTGGTGTTTGACCATTGTTGAAATCAAAAGTTGTATAACCTGCTTGATTTACATTTTTAGAAAAAACACCTTCAGATGTTGTTGTGGCTTGACGATAAGAACCAGGATCGTAGGTAAATCCTATAGCATGTGCCGATCCTGCATAGGTTAACGAAGCGATCGCAGATACAGATAGAGCGGCAAGACAAGCAATTTTTTTGAGAAACATTATTCTAAGCTCCTGTGCTTTTTTATGTGGTACATGAATTATGTGATTAATTCATTCCTAAACAACAGGATGTAATTACTGGATTTAAATTTCGTCTTCAACTCACAGATTTAGTGACTGTTTTAATAAAAAAATCTTCAAAAGCAGTAGTTTTACTTTTAGAAACTGTGAAGAAAATATCTCTAATTAAGCTAAATATGAAAGACTGATAAAATAGAATATTGTGTGTAAAAAACTTGTCTTTTTGCCACTAGTGTTTTTTAAGGACTAATAAAGATTAAAAGAGATCTGGTGTGAAAACTTGAAATAATACGTGCTACTCCATAACAGACATGCAATAGATTAGTACACTATATTGACAATGCTCTGCGGTGCTTTTGTTCCTTGCTGACATAACTGGAACTAGTTGCCATACCATCAGTAAGACAGAGCAAAAGATTAGACAGTCCGAAGTTTAACGCCAAAAATTAGCTTTTTTTAGATTTGTTTAACTGTTTTTAATCCAACCAGCGCTTAATGTAAGCTGTCTATGTTTTGGCTAGGGGTGGCAACTAGCGACAAAACACAGTAGCATCCCTACCTAACAGTTGCACTGGAAATTGATAGATCATTTTTTAAATGGGCAGTAGCATGGATTAGACTATACTCTTGCAATCAACAAAAAGAATCTCTACCAATGCATCCGACTGAACAAGCTGCCATCCCTACTCGCGTTATCGGTTTAATTAGTGGTACATCCGTAGATGGCATAGATGCCGCCTTGGTAGAGATTTCTGGTACAGAATTGGATCTTAAAGTTGAGTTGTTAGTAGGAGAAACATATCCCTATCCTGGCGAGATTAGAGAAAGAATACTGGCAGTTTGCGCTGGGGAAGCCATCTCAATGGCAGAATTGGCAGAACTAGATGATGCGATCGCTTTTGCTTTTGCCCAGGCTGCCCAAAATATTCAAATTGGTCATCAGCCAGCAAAATTAATTGGCTCTCACGGTCAAACAGTTTTCCATCGACCTCCTGGGGACTGGGGATTAGGGACTAGAGACTGGGGACTGGGAAAGAAAAATTCACTCGGTTACAGCCTGCAAATAGGGCGTGGTGCTTTGATTGCCCATCTCACAGGAATTACCACTATTAGTAATTTTCGCGTTGCTGATATTGCCATTGGCGGTCATGGCGCACCTCTCGTGCCTAGAGTCGATGCTTATTTACTCAGTCATCCGCAAGAGGGACGTTGTGTTCAAAATCTAGGTGGTATTGGTAACGTGGCTTATATTCCACCTCGTCGTGATGACTGGCTTGCTAAAATTCGCGGTTGGGATACCGGCCCAGCAAATAGCCTGTTGGATTTGGCGGTGCAGCATTTAACCGCTGGTGCTCAATCCTACGATGAAAGCGGCAAGTGGGCAGCGAGTGGGACTCCCTGTTATCCCTTGGTAGAACAATGGCTGAATCAAGATTACTTTCATTTGCCCCCACCTAAGTCTACTGGTCGAGAGCTTTTCGGCGTAGCTTACCTGCATGAGTGTTTAAAAGATGCCGAACCATACCAACTCAGTCCTGCCGATCTACTGGCGACACTCACAGAACTTACAGTTGCTTCAATAGCTCACAGTTACCAAACTTTTTTACCGCAAATGCCACAGCGGGTACTATTATGTGGTGGTGGTAGTCGCAATCTCTATTTAAAACAAAGGTTACAGTTATTGTTGCCATCAGTGCCAGTCTTGACCACAGATGAAGTCGGTTTAAATGCAGATTTTAAAGAAGCGATCGCTTTTGCTGTTTTAGCCTACTGGCGACAACTGGGTATTCCTGGCAACCTTCCTGCTGCCACTGGCGCGCCTTGTGAAGTTCTTTTAGGAGAAATTCACCAAAAATAAATTTTAGGGGCGCACAAATGCGTGCCCCTAAAATCTCAAATATTTCCAAAATCTGCTAATAATTGCTAATTAGCTGCTGCGATCGCCTGACTCAAACGCAATTTGTCTAAGCCAATCTGATTCAAGAGTAACCAGGATTGGATCAAATCTGGGCCATGAACGTCTCCGGTTAAGGCTGCTCTAAGCGATCGCATCACCAAGCCTTTCTTGACGTTTTGTGCTTTCACCACCTGTTTAATGATGTCCTGAGCGGTTGCTTCTGATAAAGGTTGATTTTCTAAGGCTGTAAGAATCTCCTTCAAAGCAGCAGCAGAACCTTCTTGCTTTAATTGTTGGCTAGCTTCATCGCTAAATTCAACTGTATCGCTGAAAAACAGTTGGCTAATAGCTACGGCATCTACCAAACGAGTCAGACTTTGACTAATTAAAGTTACTAACTGCTCTAACCAAGGACGCTCTCTTCCTTTGTCAAATTGATATCCAGCTTCTTGCCAATAAGGTATAACTAAATCTGTCAATTTATCTATTGGCATGTTATGGATATACTGGCTATTTAACCAATCCAGTTTTGCCCAGTCAAATTTCGCGCCTGCTTTATTGACGCGCTCAAAGTTAAATTCTTTGGCTGCTGCTTCTAAGGTGAATATTTCCTGAGTGGAGTCTGGCGGCGACCAACCCAACAATGTCATATAATTCACTAAGCCTTCAGGGGTAAAGCCCATTTGCTTAAAGTCAGAAATGGAAGTGACTCCATCCCGCTTAGAAAGTTTGCGTCCTTCCATATTTAAAATCAGAGGCGAGTGGGCAAATTCTGGAATTTTTGCCCCTAAAGCTTCATACAGCAGAATTTGCTTGGCCGTATTGGCTATGTGGTCTTCTCCTCTGATGATATGGGTAATTTGCATATCTATGTCATCAACCACAACTACAAAGTTGTACAGTGGCTGACCAATACCTGCTTCTGAGGCACGAGCGATGACCATATCACCACCTAAATCGCTACCTCGCCAAGACATCGTTCCTCGTACTAGGTCATTCCAGACAATTTCTCGCTCATCTGCAATTTTGAAGCGAATCACAAAGCTACGTCCTTCGGCTTTATAGGCGGCTTCTTGTTCTGGCGTAAGATTGCGGTGACGGTTATCGTAGCGGGGAGCTTCGCCTCTAGCTTTCTGGGCTTCTCGTAGTGCTTCTAGTTCTTCAGAGGTGGTGTAGCAGCGATAAGCTAATCCTTGCTCTAGGAGTTTTTCTACCGCTTGTTTGTATAAATCTAAGCGTTGAGATTGGAAAAATGGGCCTTCATCCCAATTCAGTCCTAGCCAACGCAAACCTGTGAGGATATTTTCGGTATATTCAGGACGCGATCGCTCTAGGTCTGTGTCTTCGATTCGTAGAATAAATTTCCCGCCGTGGTGGCGGGCAAACAACCAGTTAAATACGGCCGTTCTGGCCGTGCCAATATGTAAATTTCCGGTTGGACTCGGAGCAATACGGACTCTAACAGTCACAGTTGATTCTCTCTTTCGCAAAGAATGACAAATTTAGCTTATGTCCTGAGTCCGTAAAGATGCGATTCGTCGTGTCTTTACTGAGTCTAGGAACTGTGGACTTTTCGGTACTCCATATTACCTACGTCCAATTCCTATCATACTCAGGACTCAGCACTTATTACTTTCTACGGGACTGACGGGGCTCGAACCCGCAACTTCCGCCGTGACAGGGCGGTGCTCTAACCAATTGAACTACAGTCCCTTAATTGGCAACTTTGTTATTATGCCTATTTTTTTTTAAATTGTCAAGTATATAGGAGTGAATAATTTAAAAGAAGTTGGGAGTTAAAAGCCAGAAGGCAGGAATTACTTTCTTTGTCCCCCCTCATCTTCCTCATCCACCTTATTTTCGCCTGCTTTCTTTTGCGCCTTTTTTGTTGAAGTTTTCTTTCCTAATACTAAGCTCTATTGTAACACATTATATTGAGCCTGATACTACAAACTTTAATTTTGATGCGAGATGCCGTAGTATCCGAGATTGCAATTGTTTGTACTGCTGCTTCAATAGTTGTTTACTTAACTGAGGTTGAGAAGAATGTGGTAGGTTTTTGCTCTGTTCTACCCAAACTTTCAACATTTGCCGCTGGGTAGGATCGATGGGACTGCTAAGAACATTAGCGCAGGAATGGGGTGCTTCGAGGGTAAAGCAAATCAAAGGGTAGCGTTCATTTTCTGCCAATGAATATACCAGCCGCTGAACTTGAGGATTTTGCATGTCTAGGTAGCAGGGTAGCCACTTAGGGCCAAGTTCTCGATTGTAAAGCACTGTCACCCACAGCAGCATTGGGTGCGGGGATGTCACGAAGATAAACTGGTTGTAACGCTGAGAAAGTGAACGTTTTTTAATTTCTTGTTTTGGCAACATCAGCCACAGTGTTGCTATAGTTCCTTGTGTGGTGTCTAGTAACTGGGGAAAAACTATTTCCTGAATCGGTTTATCTTGAGGCCACACAACTTGCCAACAGGCTTGTTCTACTGCTAGAGGTAATCCAGAACCCAAGGGAATGCTAGAAGTGGGTCTTGAGGAAAAAGTTGTGGGGATGGGACAATTGGACTGTTCTAGACTGTTTAATATTTGCAGGATTACGGTGATATTTTGGGGGCGATCGCTAGCTGATTTGGCTAGACAAGCCACGATCAAGTCATTGAGTTGCTTAGGTATTTTAAGCTGGGGATTAATGTCTGCGATCGCTCTTGGTGGTTCAAAGTGATGAGCTTTATACCAAGCACCAAATAAGTCAGTTTCTGGCTTCCAGGGTTTAGCACCTGTAAGCATCTCAAACATCATCACGCCTAAGCTATAAATATCAGAGCGACTATCTAAGTCTCCTCCTTCTAACTGTTCGGGAGAAGAATAGGGTAAGGTGCCATTAAAACCCTTATTTGTGCTGATTGTAGCTGCATAATTTAAAAATTTAGCGATACCAAAATCGAGAATTTTTACTAACTGACCCAATATAGGATCGGGAATAACTAATATATTAGCTGGTTTAATATCTCTATGAACTAATAGATAAATTTTGCCGTCGATATTAATACCTTGATGAGCGCACTGTAATCCTAAACAAATTTGGCGGGCTAGGGTTAAAAACTTGGGTAAAGGCATGGGAATTAAATCTTTTAAACTCCTGCCATTGAGATATTCCATGACGTAGAACGGTTTACCTTCTTCGCTGACACCGTAATCATATGCCCGTACAATATGTATGCTTTTTTGACTCAAAGCTGCACTAGTACGTGCTTCCCGTTCAAAGTCCTTTTGCATTTTGTGGTTTACAAAAGTCTGAGAGAGGAATTTGATGGCAACTGGTATCCCCCCTAGTAAAACATCCTCTGCTAAAAAAACTTCACCCATGCCACCCCTACCAATCAACTGCTTAAGTTGGTAACGATTGGCAAGTAACCCTGTACTGTGTGGTGACACAAATGCACTTTGATTCACTTTTACAACCTCTGCTGTTGCCGCAATTCAAAATTAATAATTCACAATTTAAGATGATATAAACATAATTTACTCACACTTCAATTATGAGCTAAAATTTGTAAAAATCTATCAAACAATTTAGATACCCAATTTCTAAAACTGTTTTTGCTAATTTGTGGGTTTACTGCCAAGTTTTGCAGAATTTCCAACTTGAGTTTTTCGTACTCGGTTTTCAGAATAATTTTGGCTTGGTTGGGCGAAATTAATTCATTTGAGTTGTGATTGATGGCTAACCAATCTGCAAGTTGCTGACGCTGGCGAGCAGTAAGGGTTAAAGTCATAACATGGGCACAACGCGTCGGTTCTTCCAGAGCAAAAAACAGCAAATGATAGTAGCCTGTCTCTGCTAGAATACGGATTATCTTTTGGCCTCTACTATCTTTCATATCTAAGAAATAAGATAGCCACCGCGTCAGAGAAAACTGGGCATCATATAACACTGTTACCCACAATAGCATTGGGTATACATTTATTTTGGCAATAAATTCAGTACCATATGTTTTATCTAAAAACTTGGCAATTTCTTGTTGTGACAACATTGCCCAATAAGTTGGTACAGTACCTTGAGTTGTATGTAACAAATGAGGAAAACCAATTGGAGCAATTGGTTTATTTTTTGGCCAAGCTTTCTGCAAACATTCTTTTTCAGATGCGGAAGTAACAGGTACTAGTTGTACTGTAGATAAGTTTTCTAAATTATCATTATTAATCGACTGATTCTCATGATTTTGCCATCTAACACGCTCTAAAGTTTCTAAAATTTGGCTAATATTTTGTGGGCGATCGCTCACTTCTTTAGCCAAACAACTCATCACTAATTGTTGTAATTCTTGGGGTACTTTTACTTGAGAATTAACTTCTGCAAATGCAGGTGGAACTTGAAAGCGATGAGCTTGATACCAAGTGCCAAAGGAGTTACTTTGCGTATGAAATGGATGCTTACCTGTCAGCATCTCAAACATCAACACTCCCAAACTGTAAATATCAGAGCGCACATCTAATAGTTTGCGTCCTTCCATATGTTCTGGAGAACAGTAAGGTAAACTACCAATAAAAGAATCAGTAAGTGTCATTCCACTACGCTCTGTTAAAAACTTAGCAATGCCAAAATCAAGAATTTTCACAATCTCACTTTTGGCATCTTCAATCAGGAATATATTTTCTGGTTTGATATCTCGGTGAACAATGGGATAAATTTCTCCTTTGAGGCTGATACCTTGGTGAGCGCACTGTAAACCTAAACAAATTTGCTGACAAATGTCCAAAAATTTTGCGATCGTTAACGGCTGAACTTTGAGAATCTGTTTTAAGTTTTTCCCTTGGAGATATTCCATTACATAAAAGGGAGTTTTGTCTTCTGTCACCCCGTAACTCAATACACGAACAATATTTTTACTTTTACGCCCCAATTGAGCGCCGATAAAAATTTCTCTAGCAAAGCGTTGGGATATTTGCTGATTTGCCAAATTCAGCATCAAAATTTTCACTGCAACTGGTATACCACCTTTTGCTGCATCCTCTGCCAAATAAACCCTGCCCATTCCCCCCTTACCAATCAAATCTCTTATTAAATAGCGATTGTTTAAAAACTTTCCAATATAAACATCTACTTCTATTTTTGGCTTTAGCATATTTGGAAATTTTACGCTATAAAATAATTTATAATACCCTGAAAATTATCAAAATAATTTCCCTCAACTCTTAATTATATATAGTAAAAATTTTCAGAAAATTACAGAATTAATCATGGTAGATAAAAATAACTCAAAGAAACAGTTAACTTTTCATAAATTTAATTCAAAGTCTTCTGCAAAATTTCTTAAATATTATGTAACATATTAATTAAGCAAAACGTATGGGAAAATTTACTGAATCCATTAATATGCTGGACTGATTCGCTTTCACACAGCAGTAAATCCACGTAAAAAACCATGAAAAGCATGAAAATATCAAGGAGTTTTGCCTTGACTCTATGATATAAACGTGTAACTATTACTCAAGTATTGATAAGAGTTAGAATTTAAAATTAGGTAATAGACGACGTAATAATCTGATAAACGGCGGTTCTATTTTCAGTTTAAAAGCTAGAAATTGAGTACGTTGTAGCCCATTAAAGTTATTGTCGCTCACTAGGATTAAGGAACGCTGTCCGTCAGGTAGCTTAGGGCCGATAGTCAAGCCTTCAATGTTGTCTAGTAGCACGTTTAAAGTTCTTAAATCTAATAGTAGTTTTTTCTTAACTAATTTGATTTTTGTGGAGTAAACTGCTGAAAGGCTGTCAATATTGTGAATATCATCAGTTCCTTCTAAAGAAACTTGAAACAAGAAAATCGCAAACCCCAAGCCAGTAAAAGAACGCTCTAAACTGAGGAAGTGTCCTTGATTGTCTAGAGCGACTAAATCAGGTAATCCGCTAGCAAACTTGCCAGTTAGATTTAGAAACGGTGCGATAGGTTCAGTTTGGTAGAGAAATTCTTTTTCTGGCTGATTAGTGAGTAGGTTGTATTGCAAAATCCGACAAGAAGTATTGATATTTGGTTTAGCTACTGAGCCATCTTGAATGAGAGCATTTTCGGTGGCTGTGAACAGATACTTGTTGTTGGGTGTGATAGTAAGGCTTTCAAACGCTAAATTATCGCGGATACCTTGCTTACCAGTTTTATCTGGCAAAAATTTGTTGGGTATGGGTAGTGTGGTAGTTGCTTTACCTGAAGATAGGAAAAACTCTTTAATAAAAGGTTTAATTAATTTGCCAACATCGCCTTCTGAAGAGACAAAAACAGTTTTTTTGTTGGTGAAAGCAATACCTTCTGTATCAGTCTCACCAACAGCAAAGGCTTTACTATTATCATTTAAAAGTGTAGTGACACCCACAGGAACAACACCACCATTTTTGAGAGAACCTTTGCTCAAGTCGATTTTGAAGGTGTAGAAACGGGCGGTAGCTCTTTGTCCACGGTCATCGGAGATGGCATGATAAAGATTGTTTTTGGCATCGTAGGTAATTCCAGATAATCCTCCAACTTCTGTTTTTTGGAAAGTTAATTTATTTGGTAAAGTGGCTTGTCCGATAAACTTTATCTCACTTATCTCAACACCACCTGTAGATAAATTAGTGAAGAAGATGCTGATAATGAGAATTGCTATACCAAAATAAAAAATTTTTGGAAGGGTCAAAAGTTTTCTAAGTAACTTCATGGATACTAGTTGCTTAAGCGTGAAAATCACCAACACGATATTTGATCCATTTGACTTAAGCAAGTCGCCAACCGTATTCATCTCGAACAAAGTTGACAAACCAGTCTTTCACTTGGCGGGTGGCACGGCAGTCGTCTTCGTTGTAACTTTGGATACTTTCTAGCAAGGTGCGATCGCCTGTTTCTAACCATTGGTCGTACCAGTAAATACACTTAGCTCCATTAACTTCTTTGTCACGCCACTCAAACCCCAGCCAACGAGCGATCGCTTTTAGGGCATAGCTTTCTATTGGTAATGCTACACTTTGGGTTAATTGTTCATAGACATCGACAAACCGATTCAGTACAGGCTGCACTGAGGAGTAGGGAGTGCGATAAAGTTTTGCCAGCCGTTTGACTGTATCAAATTCGTAGACACAAAAATGATAAATTGGTGCTTCGGGATATTGCCAAACCAAATCTAGAAATTGCTGCCAGATTAATTCTTCTTCTTCTGGTCTTTCTGCAAGAAAAGAATAAAACTGTTCGGTGTTGGCTTGCCTATCAACGACCAAAACCCCTAAAAGATAATTTAAATCCAAGTCTGGTTGAGCTTCAATATCAAAGTAAAGCTCCACAGGAGCCGTGATTGTAATATTCTCTATTGATGGCAAGTTCGGTAAGATAAACGGCCGTCTTTGCAGTGCAGATTGCGCTTGTACTATCAACTTGGGTGCGACTTCCCCATCGAAACCAACTAAGTTTTCTAAGGTGATGGGACTGGTATTGGCAAGAGATTCCAATGTAGTGATGGAGAGAGATTGCAGTTGATTGTAGCGAATGGGTGTGACTCCTGGTAACAGTGAGAGATGTTTTTGCGATTGCGCGATCGCATAACATTGACTGTACCAATGGCAAAGATTACACTTCTGGCGGGAGATAAATACTTCCGGCGCATCTGGTGACTCTAAAACTTGAATGAAGTCCTCCAGAACTTGTTGCGTCTGTGGTGCCCATTTAGCTAAATCCACTGGATGATCGATCTTTTTGGTACGCAATATCAACCAAGCTGTTGAGGGTGCAACTTTCTGTACCATTGCCAACACTAGGGCGTGAAAAGCGGCGACAACTTGATATTCCTGCTTAGGACGCTTACCTAGTTCAATGTTGGCTGGAACGTACATCCAATCTCCAAAACAAGACTGTCCCGGCTGTTTTACAAGTAAATCTGGACGACTGAGGAGAGTATATCTTTCATAGTGAGGGGATACAATATTCTCACTTGTCGCATTTGCTAATTCTTGGTAATTAATTAACAGCACTCCTTGATGGATGTACTCAACTCCACGCTGCATTAATTCTAAAGTGGCTGCATGACCCTTTTCCCAGTTACCCTGTGGATAATCTGGCTTATGACAGGTAAAATGCGCCAAAATACCCTGTCGATGAATAGTTTTATCTTGTTGCAGTTTAAGTAACAATTCATTAGGCACATCTCGCTGGCTTCGGTCAGCGTGAGTATCTAAAAAAGGTCGGCGCTGACAGCGTTGGTATTGCAGTAGGAGTTCAGCATTAATTAACATTCCTTTAAGCTAACAAGAATTAGCACTCTCTGTGATTAATTCGGACAAATTGGGGACTGGGATTGGGGACAACTGACAACTATCTACTGACAATTTACTATGACCAGTATTTCTGCCGTACAAACTAGATTGCATCAGCATCGCCAGCAATTTCCAGCTTTAGCGAATAAGACTTATTTTAACTACGGAGGGCAAGGGCCGATGCCTCAAGGGGCAATGAATGCCATGACTCAAGCCCAAGCACATATGCAGCATATCGGCCCCTTTGGTTATGACGCGTATATCTGGATTATCCAGGAAAAGCAAGCTATGAAAGAAGCGATCGCTTCTGAGTTGCACGTACCATTAGAAACTATTACCCTCACTGAAAATGTAACTGTTGGCTGCAATATTGCCATGTGGGGTATTGACTGGCATCCTGGCGACCATATGCTGCTTTCGGACTGCGAACACCCAGGTATTATTGCTACAGCACAAGAAATCGCTCGTAGATTCTCTGTGGAAGTTACCACTTGTCCCTTAATGGCAACTTTAAATGAAGGTGACTCGGTGACAGCGATCGCTCAACATTTGCGCCCCAATACCCGCTTAGTTATCCTAAGTCACGTCTTCTGGAATACGGGTCAAGTTTTACCTCTTGACAAGATTGTGGAAGTATGTAGAGATAAAAAATCCTTAGTTTTAGTAGATGCTGCCCAGTCTACTGGTTTATTGCCTTTAAACTTGAGTGAATTGGGGGCAGATTTTTATGCTTTTACTGGTCATAAATGGTTATGCGGTCCGGCAGGTTTGGGTGGTTTGTATATCCGACCAGGAGCGCGAGAAAGCTTGCAACCTACATTTATCGGTTTGCGTGGCGTTGTTGTAGATAGTCAAGGTCAACCTGTGACTTGGCAATCAGATGGGCGAAAATACGAAATATCGACATCAGCTTTTCCATTGTATGTTGGGTTAAAGGAGGCGATCGCCATCCATCAGCAATGGGGAACGCCAGAGGAACGTTACCAGCAAATTTGCCATAACAGTGAGTACCTTTGGCAAGGGTTGGCAGCCCTAAGCGATGTTAAATGTCTGCGAACTGCCCCACCCGAAAGTGGTATAGTCTCGTTTCAACTCATCCAGCAGGAACCCCAAGCTAGCCTTAGGTTAGTACAATTTTTGGAGTCACAAAGGATATTCACCCGGACAATTGCCGATCCTAACTGTATTCGCGCCACCGTTCATTACTTTACTTTGGAATCTGAAATCGATTTATTGGTTGAGCAGGTACAAAAATTTTGTCAAACCTAGGAAACAACTTTCGTGTATTGTTTGTGCTTACTTTGAATTTTTGTCCAAAGTCCTGAATATATAGCTTTTTTAAAAAGCCATATATTATTTTTGTTTCCAGCTTAGTTCGGGAATACTAAGCCAAACACGGAATGTATATATGGCATTTTTACACAAATTTACTAAAAAGCTTTTAGGCAATAACTCTCAAAATGTCTCTGGGATCAATCCATCTGTAATCAAACCACCAAAACCAAAAACTCTAACTGAATTAGAACAAGAAATAGTATCAATGCAGGTTAGCAATACATCCCATCAAAACAGACATAGCAAAGTCAAGGGAGGTATGGGCAGTAAGCTGATATGGATAGCAATACTTATTGGCATTCCTGCAAGTGTGGTTTGGCTGGCGAATCTGCCTTACCCAATGATTCGCCGTCCTGTGGTGCAAAATGCGCCTTTTTTGTTGCTACCTAGCTATATGAGCATGGAACAACACTATCGGCAGGCCTTAGCATCAATTGAGCAAGCTGAATACTTGATTGAAAAACCTACCAGTGCAGCAGATTTAGCGTTGGGCGAACAGCAACTGCAACAGACAAAAACCCATCTGGATAAATTGCCAATTGGATTGGTTAACGATTGGCCGGAATATAAATATTGGTGGTACGACTGGCGGTTCAGCGTTTACGGTCTAAATGCAGCGCGTCGTCAAGTAGGACAACTAGAAGCCAAGGTTTTTCAGGAAAAAAATGCTCAAACCTTACTCACTGATAATAGCCAAGCATTATTGAATGCAAAACAGCAGTATCAACAAGCTACAACAGTAACTGATAAAAAGTCTGCGATCGCAGCTTGGCGTTCAGCATTGGATAAGTTAGAAGAGATTCCCGGCCAAACCCTAGCCGGAAAAACAGCTCAAAATCAACTAGATGCCTACAAGCGTGATTTTAAGGAAGTTGTGGGATTAGCAGCTGGAAACGAACGCGTCAGCGCTTTAATTACCGCAGCGAAGCAATTTTCTTGGCAAGCTGCTAAAGCTGGACAAAATCCACCGCACACAGTCGCTGAATGGGAACAGATAGAAAATTTATGGTCAGAAGCCATTAATCGGTTAAAACAGATTTCTGCGGAAGATGTGGTAGGTTATGCCCAGGCACAAAAGTTATTAGCAATTTATGAGACTAATTTGGGTCAGGTCAAAGTAAGACGACAAGCTGAGGCATATTCTGTAAGGGCTTTAGCAACTGCACAACGAGAAATAGAAAGCTTAGTGGCTTCAATTCCCACTGACTCTCAAAATTTGAATCGCAATCGTGTAATCGGTCAATTACATAGCGTAATCAACCAACTAGAAAAGGTAGAGAAAGGTACAACTGTTTATTTAAAAGCTCAAGAGTTGTTACTATCAGCAAATAATAAATTCAAGCAACTCCAGTAATAACTTTAAATGGAACGCCCGATTTTATACGTAGCTATAACTAACCACGGCTTTGGCCATGCTACTCGCACGGCATCAGTAGCGGCGACAATTCAAAAGTTGTGTCCAGAAATATTGTTAATTATGGTGACGACTGCCCCACGGTGGCTACTAGAGTGCTACATAGAAAGCGATTTTATCCATCGTCCTCGTGCATTTGATTTGGGGGTAGTGCAGGCAGATAGTTTGAAAATGGATAAAGCAGCGACTTTGGAGAAGTTACTGAATATTCAGAAACGTCAGAATTCTCTAATTGCCTCGGAAGTCAATTTTATCCGGCAAAATCGTGTCAATCTCATCTTGGCAGATATTCCTTTTCTTACTCCTTTGTTTGCCAAAGCGGTAAATATCCCTTGCTGGATGATGAGTAATTTCGGCTGGGACTTTATTTACCGAGATTGGGGAGGTGAATTTATTGCGATCGCTGATTGGATTAGCGATTGTTACTCTAAGTGCGATCGCTTATTTCGTCTTCCCTTCCATGAATCAATGCAAGCTTTTAATAATATCACAGATGTCGGCTTAACAGGTGGTTCTCCTCGTTATTCTGTTGATGATTTACGCTCGATTTGGGGTATAACTGCACCAATAGAAAAAACCATTTTGCTGACTTTTGGTGGTTTGGGTTTACAGCAAATTCCCTACGACAATCTGCGACATTTTCCAGATTGGCAGTTTATTACCTTTGATAAATCTGTCCCCGATTTACCTAATTTGATAAAAATTAACGATCCCAAATACCGCCCTGTAGATTTTATGTCTGTCTGCGGGCGTGTGATTTCTAAACCCGGTTACGGCACTTTTGCAGAAGCCACACGCTTAGGAGTACCTATTGTCACGATTCCACGCGATGACTTTGCCGAAGCAGCTTTTCTCTTAGAAGGTATTGTGAATTATAATTCGCATCAAATCCTCACACCAACGGAGTTTTTTCAAGGAAGTTGGGATTTTCTTCATCAACTACCCCAACAACCAATACAATCCCAACCAATTGCTAAGGACGGTAATGAAGCGATCGCTCATGCTATTATCGACTATTTCCAGGCTAAATGAAGTTATTCAAAAATAGATAAAATTGAACTGCTAATTAGCTTTTATCTAGATAAATCTCAGTATTCCAGATGACTCACTACCAAAAGTTACTCAGAATTTCTACCACTGGCAAATCTTTTCACAACATCACTGCAAAAGTTGAAGCCATAGTTGCAGAATCGGGTGTGGAAACTGGCCTTTGTACGTTATTTTTGCGTCACACTTCAGCTAGTTTAGTAATTCAAGAAAATGCAGACCCTGATGTACTTGTGGATCTAGCTAACTTTATGGCAAAACTTGTACCAGAATCTGGTAAATACATCCATGATGCTGAAGGGCCGGATGATATGCCTGCACATATCCGCACAGCCCTCACCCACACTTCGGAACATATTCCTATTAATCGCGGTTATCTAGTATTAGGAACTTGGCAGGGAATTTATGTTTGGGAACACCGTCAGCGCAGTCATGCAAGAGAGTTAGTCGTTCACATTTCTGGGTAATTAAGTTTACTAACCCATACCAGTTGTTGATAGTTTAGATTGAGAAGACGGATACTTGTTAAATACTTCAACTTTGCTTTTGTTATCAAAAGAAAAAACAGTATAGGGGTCTTTTTGATTCCCGATTTCCATTCCAGGAGTTCCTACAGGCATGTGGGGAACAGATAAGCCGGCAATCTTTGGCTTTTCTTGAAGCAGACGTTTAATGTCTTCTGCTGGTACGTGTCCTTCTACAACATATCCATTAACAATTGCTGTATGGCAAGATGTCAAGTTATCTGGCACCTTGTACTTTTGTTTGACTGCCTCGATATCAGATGTAAGAAAGTCTTCAATTTCAAAACCCTGTGTTTTTAAGTGGTCAATCCACTTACCACAACAGTTACACTCAGGACTACGATACACAGTAGCAGATGCTACTGTTCCTTGTTGGGTATTAGCTGTAACATAAGTTGCCAAAACAGCTTGAGCATTACTTATAGGAGCATTGCTTACCAAGATACCTAACATAACTACCGTTAAACAAATTGTAACTACTGCTTTAACAGCAATACCTACCATAATGGAAAGTAACCATTTTTGCCACGAATATATAAATTTTTTATGCGACATCTGAATTTTCCTAATTTCTGTAAAGCCAATTAAAAGTTACTCCTTGCTAGTTGAAATAACGATTAAATTTTAAGAATCTAAACATTTTTATGCCTGCGATCGCTCTGGAAAAGTTTTAGTATAAAAACAGTTTAGGATTTATTATTTTGGGGGTGAACTTAAAAATAATTATGTTTAGTACGTATGGTTCTATACTACATCTTTTTACAAAACAAAAACATAGTTCTCCAATGAGGGAAGTTCAAACATTAAACTTAAAATTAGTTCATGGCATCAAAGGAGATATTAATGCTAACCCTATCAGTCCCAGACAAGTGCTAGTAGTCAGACATGAAGATATTGTAGAACTCGCAATTCAACCAGGAGAGTTACGAGAAAATGTTGTGATTACAGGTATAGAATCAAAAAATTTTGTACCTGGAGCTTTGATAAATTTTGATAGCGGTGCTGCCATTCGTCTAACTTTTCACTGCGAACCGTGTAAGCGAATAGCTCACTTAGTAAAATCTTTGAAAGTTATTCAAGGTAGAAGAGGAATTTTAGGTGTAGTTATTAAATCAGGGGCAATACAAGTTGGTAGCAATTGTCAAATAGAGCCTAACAGATTTCCAGCATTATCGGAAAATGTATACGAACGTTTTTTAAGTTTTATAAAAAAAGTTCCTAGTGGAAAAGTAGTAACATACAAACAAATCATTCAAGCTATAGGAGTAGACAATAGCTACATGCGAGTTATTCCTATCTACATTAAAAAAACTTCTCTTATTAATTATCCAATTCATAGAATATTAGATTCTAAAGGTAATCTTATAACATATATTCCCAATCAAAAAGACAAGTTAGAATCAGAAGGCATTAAATTTTTATGTGCAGTAAACTCAGCTAGTAAAAAAAATGAATATTTTGGAGTATTTCCAGAATATTTATATGAAGATGAAACAATATATCTAAATTAAGTCTCTAATGTCTTTGTAATCAGTGTATGCTATTGAAATTCCTATGAAGCATAACCTCACACCATCTCATTCTTTCCAATTTCTTGATGAAATTATTGCCCAGCAGTCTGTTAATGTGTTATCACTCAATCCTCAAAAAACTTTTACTACCAGCTTTGCAGAACTGGGCAATTTAATTGTGGAAACAACCACAGACTTGCGATTGATTTCGTCCTTGCGGGATACCTTAGAACAAATTCTCCATTCTCAGTTGCAAAACTTTCCGCAAAATATTTTCTGGGATTTTGATTTTATAGTAAGTAGTATGCTAAGGCAGGCGTTAGTTGCAGGCGATCGCGCTATTGATTTTTTACAATCCTTTGGTAATAAAATGGTGTCTCTAACCGAGTTATTCGGAATTAAAACAGAAATCCGTTTTCGCTATGTCCACGATTTTATCTATGGGTTTGAGTGGGCGAGATGGGTACAAAAACAACCAGAGACTCGCGCCCATTTAGATCCTTTCAGCTTAGTTTTTTTAGATTATTTATTAATTAAAGGTAAGGACATTTTACAACGTATCAGCCACGGTCAGAATATAACTTATAAACTATGCGATACAGGTTTTCGTAATCCTTTTACTTTCTCCCGCGAACCAGAAGATGAACGCCGTTTGCTAAGTTGTCTTGCTGGGGAAGAACTTATCCCCGTGGCGGCATGGAACTGGAATGCTCAACCTGTCTGGAACAAACCCTATCAGGACATACGCCAGCAGTTAGCATTACAATTGAATATTCAGCCACAGAGTAGAAATTAAATAAGAATTCAGAATCAATATAGTGGCGAGTTTGAATTTCATAAGATGAAAATTGCTGATTTAATAACTTGGTTTGAAGAATGGGCAAATCCTGCTTGGTGTGAAAGCTGGGATAATTGTGGCTGGCAGATTGAGCCGGGAGTATTACAAGAAAAGGCACGGGTGTTAACGTGTTTGACACCAACTTTGGCGGTAATGGAAGAAGCGATCGCTTTCAAGGCTAACTTAATTTTTGCTCACCATCCTTTGATTTTTAGCCCTCCCAAGTCGCTACGTAGTGGTGAGGCGATCGCCGAAATGGCACGGTTAGCTTTTACCCACAATATTGGTATTTATACCGCCCACACAAATTTTGACCAAGTACAGGATGGCACGGCTGACGTTTTAGCTCAGATTTTAGAACTCCAGGAAGTCACTCCCATAGTACCCACTCACTCAGGATTGGGATACGGACGTGTGGGGGTACTCAAGCCATCTCTGAAATTACAAGAATTACTTGCCACTATTCAAACTCGACTTGCTCCCCCTAATCTGATTTTTTCACCAACTGCTGATTTACACCAGACGATTTCACGAGTTGCTGTTTTGGGTGGTTCGGGGGCTAGTTTTATCTCAGCAGTAGTAAAAACTGATGCCCAAGCTTATCTGACTTCTGATTGTAAGTTTCATCAATTCCAAGAAAGCCGCGATCGCGGTTTGATCTTAATTGATGCTGGACATTATGCAACCGAACGCCCTGCTTGCGATCGCTTGGTGCAAAAATTTAAGTCTTTAAATTTAGACTGGGTGCAATTAAGCCACAATGATGAAGATTTTCGTCAGTTTTTAATTTGATTTTATGTATATTAAATTAAACATTTTTGGTTAAGAGTAAATTAATTATATAGTTACGTATTTTGTATAACGGTAAAGAATTAGTACATAATAATTTTCCTTTAACTACACAAAAACATTGGTGGTAATCTGTGAAGCGTTAACACATCTGTTAACACTGCAATTACCCTATTTAAATTGTAGAAAATTTTCTGATGAGATTAAATCAAAAGCTGGGTATCGCTACTACTGTGGCGATTAGCTTATATGTACTGGAGGCTTCTCCAGCCCAAGCTGTTACACTCAACTTTGATTGGACTGGCAACGCTGGGTATTCAGCTAAAGGCTCGTTCACCTATGATGAAACTCAAGGTTACTCAACCATTGATATATCAAAACTTCAGTCGCTCACAGTTTCTTTTTTTGACCCAAGTAAAAAATTGTTAAATACTTTCGTTCCGATTAGTACCGAGAGTATTTTTTATGATTTTTTAGACTTTAATTACAATCCAGCAACGAAATCTTTATTTGGGTTCTTTGATGTCGGTCAAGATAACAACCAAACTACAGATTATTATCTGTTCGGAACTATTGGTTTAAATCTTAGCCTGAGAAATCCTACTGAGGGAACCATAGATAGCAACAACAGCGCGATTAATGTTACGGGTACGACCCCAGTCCCTGAACCATTAACAATGGGTGGCACAGTTATTGCTGGCGGCATTGGCTGGCTAATGAAGCGTAACCAAGCTGCTCAAAAAGCCAAAGCTTAATTTGACAAAAATAAAGCCACAAAAAAACAAGGATAATACTGTGAAACGCCAGCTTCTGAAATACTATAAGCTATTAATTTTTTTCATCTGTACAACCCTTTTTGTCTGTTTCGGTCAAGTAGTCATCGCTCAGAGCAATTATCAATTAGGCACTCAAGGAAAGCAGAGAGTAGAACTAATTGTGGGCGGTGATTTCGTCGTGACTATGAACAATGCCCAACCTGTCATCGAAAATGGTGCGATCGCCATCAAAAACGGCAAAATTGTTGCTGTAGATACGAGAGATAAGATCGTAGCAGCTTACAGAGCTGATAGAACGCTGCCAGGCGAGGGTATGGTGTTGATGCCGGGTCTTATCAACGGACATTCTCACTCGGCAATGGTAATGTTTCGCGGTCTTGCAGACGACTTAGCATTGCAAGATTGGCTTCAGAATTATATATTTCCGGCGGAAGGGAAGTTTGTTGATGAAAATTTCGTCCGTATTGGCGAACAGCTTGCCTGTTGGGAGATGATACGCGGTGGAACAACAACATTTGTTGATATGTATTTCGAGCCAGATGTTGCCGCCGAAGTGGTTGATGAATGTGGCTTGCGCGCCATTATTGCACCCTCGTCAATAGATTTCCCTAGCCCTGGTTTCCAAGGGTGGGATGATGCGTTTGCCGCGTCTGTGAATTTCCTGAAACGTTGGAAGGGCAAGAATGAACGGATCGTTCCAGCCATTGCTCCACATGCTCCTTACACTGTCTCGCCAGAGCATCTAACACAAGCGATTCGGGCTGCACGTCATTACGATGTCCCCCTAACAATTCACTTAGCGGAGACACAAACTGAAGTGCAAGATGTTCAGCAGCGCTATAACGCCACCCCAGTACAACACCTAGAAAATCTCGGCTTTCTAGATCCACGGGTATTTGCCGCCCACGTTGTATGGCCCAACGAAAGCGAAATTGCCCTGATGGCGAAACGCGGTGTTGGTGTCATCCACAATCCTGACTCGAATTTGAAGCTGGCTTCTGGCTTTGCACCAATTCCGGCGATGCTGAAAGCAGGAGTTAAGGTTGGTTTGGGTACAGATGGAGCCGCATCAAACAACGATCTAGATATGTGGGAGGCAATCCGCCTCACAGCTCTCATCCATAAAGGAACTACACTCGACCCCACTGCTGTACCTGCCAAGACAGTTTTGCGTATGGCAACACTTGGCGGTGCAGAAGCGCTTGGCTTAGCAGATAAAATTGGTGCAATTAAGGTGGGACTCCAAGCAGACTTAATTCAAGTCCAACTCCAAGAACCGCACCTGAATCCACTTTATAATGTCATCTCGCATCTCGTTTACGCAGCGGATGCCCAAGATGTTGATACCGTTATTGTGAATGGGCAAATTCTTATGCACAAACGTGAGATGCTTACGGTTGACTCCAATAAAATTCGCCGTGAAGTTACCTACCTTGCCGAGAAGATTAAAGCTGAGTTTCGCCCCTCTAATTAATAAATCGAGGCTGCTTTGGGTCTAACTCAGAGCAGTCTTGCATTGCTATCTTTAGATATAAAAGGTTGTATATTTTATCTTTAAGTATATAAATATATAATTTTTTGAAGAATTCATATAATCTTCTATTACTGTGATAAAGATCACAGAAACATGTAACTATAATCACTAACCATTACTGTTTTATATCAACCAGTAGAGAACAAAAATGTTCCACACTGGAGGTAACAAATTCCTCTCTACACCCTAATCAACATGATTCGCTCACTCGTTGAATCTGCTTTCCAAACTGGGTATCTTAGTGTTGAATCTGAGGGTCTACTCTATCAAGTGCTAGCTACTAAGTGCTATCAGTTAGAGGATTTGACAGAACTTGCCGCTCTTTATGATGCAGTTAGTGCAGGTCAAATTAAACGAGAAGCATCCTCACAATTACCAATAGAATTTCTTGCACAGTACAAATCTTCTAAATAATGCTGCGATACGTGGTTTTGTGGCTGCATTAGACAACTTGAAGAAATACAGTAGTATTCAGAATTCAGGAGTCACAAGACAGGAAACAGAAGGTAGAAGGCAGAAGGACGACAGTTGCTCCACTTGGGGAGACCCCAAGACCCTTACGGGTGATGCTCGGTCGCTCTTAGCTTCTCCCCTTGGGAGAGGACTCGCGCTTCGCTGCGCTAACAGCACTTTGCTATCGACGGAAACCGCCTTCGCGCCAGCGTCTCCCCTTTGGGAGAAGACAGCAAGTGCTTCACCGCACTGTCTCCAGAAGGTAGAAGTTGTTATTCTTCGCCTTGTCCCCCTCATCTCTTCCATCTCCCTCATTCTCCTCAACTCTATTGAGCGCAGGCGATCGCCTAACATCAAGCAAAAAACCTCAAATCAAAACTCTTGTGGTGTTGTTGTTGAAAACCATGAAGCTCGGCAAGAGAATGAGTTAAGATCAAGTACATACGAGGTAAAAGTAAAGCCGAGTCCCCAGACTTCCCAGTAATGCCAATGATTACAAGTAGGCAATTTACACAACCGCAATCACCTCTTGTTTTGGAGTATTTTTTATTACATAATGGTAGGAAAGACTCACCAGCACCTATTAACCTGTTAGAAGAACTCCCGAATTGTGTGACTTCTATGAGGTAGATATTTGCTGAATCACCCTGAAAGAGATAGAGTTCAACTGGTGCAGTAACTACTGGTTTATGACCAAAATTTTCCTAGAACTTACAATTATAAGCAGGTCTTTGGGTGAGGTCAATAGACGCACTAATTCTGAACCAGGAAACAGACATCTTAAAAGGTGTTATCTTATGGGGTAAAACCCAGATTTCGACAGGTTTAACTACGTTGTTTAAAAAGGCAGAAGCAGTACATGCTACACCGCAAGATTTATCAACTGTGTTGCGATGGGCGGGAGGTATGTGTATTCTTGCGGGACCAGCAACGCTGGATAGAACGCGCCCGCATCCTCGATATAGAGGGAGATTTAGTGACTCTACGCTATGAAACAGAAGAGGAAGACGAAATTTGTTCTTGGGAGGAGATGGTTCGCCTCGAAAGCATCGGCGCTGTAACCCAAAAATTAGCCTCAGTGCCACGCGGCAATGTAGAACCTCTCCTGACTGAAGATTGTCCGGAAGCTGAGCGCATCCGCAACCATTATCCAGACTCAAATCCTGAATAATTAAATGTTTAGTCCTGAGTAATACATTTTTACTCAGGACTCATTATTTAATAAGCGTTCAAAAGCAGGACAGTAACCCTCAAGAGTCACTTTGAAGTTATACAACGGTGAAGCGGGATTCCAACATCTTTGCCCCCTTTGGTGTCGGCAGTTACCGCAGCAGTCTATATCAGATAAGGTATAGCGATCGCTGCTTTGATTAAGCAGTTCTCGTTGAGACAACCCCCGCAATACTAGTTCTTCACCCTGCCAACGGGCTTCTATTAAGCCTGTATCGGCAAATTGCCGCCAGCGGTTATCAGCAGTAATCGCATCGGGGAGGGTAATTGTGATTACCGTTCCCAGCTCTGTTAATTCGCCTTCGTAATTCGTCTCTGGTGCTGCTGGTTGCAAAAATGTATCGCCAATGGGCAATTCTACTAAGATGCCAGCAGATGGAGAATGGACGTGGTAGCGGTTTTGTAACTCTTCTAAGCTAGTTAGGTCTGCTAAATAAGTGGGGGAACCGTGAACAAAAACGACGTGCTGGGGTCGCAAATTATGAATTAACTGGGTAGTACCAGGCCCATCACTATGTTGAGCGAGAAGATAGCTTTCGATAGTTGTGGGTGTGAAATATTTTTTGTTAACTTTTATATCAATTTTTTCTGGTAGAAGAATTAGCCAAGGACCTGTGTTGGGTTGGCAGTATTTTGCCAAATCTGATGTTGAGTCGGTGAGAACAATACAAGGAGAATTGCCGACGGTAGCGCGATGTTCTGGCTGCAAACGACGTACTCGCGGACGCACTCGTTCATCCCAAAATAAGGGTTGATGGCGGGCGAAGTTCTGTACTGATGGAGGTAGGTGGGGTAGTAATTCCAAGTAAGCATCGCAGCCAGTGGCAACTGCACCATCAACCCAAATATCTAAATCCCTACCAGTGAAATGGTGATGACTGCGTAAAAGCATCAGTAGTTCTTGTCCCAGACCTAAAGCGGGTGTGGGGAGTAGTACAGAACAATTGTCCGCGATCGCTCGATTAATACGCTCGGCTAGTTGATTTTCTTGGTTACGGCGGTGGGGATGGCGAGATGTGCCATAAGTGCCTTCGATAATCAGCACGTTTAAATTCAGTCCCCGCAATTCTTCTAAGCGTAGACCTTCTACCAGCCGCGAGTTCGACAAGAAAAAGTCTCCTGTATACAGTAGCTTGTAAGAGCGCTGCTCGGTAGTATACGTAAGTAAAATCGCTACTGCTCCTGGTAAGTGTCCTGCGGGAAATAACTCTACGACTAAACCCTCTTGCAGCTCAACAGGCGATCGCAGCGGCAAGGCATGACAAAATTGCGGAATTTCTTTAGTATCTTGGCCTAGCCAATTCAACGGTAGTAACTTACTAGTTACCTCACTAGCATAAATAGGTAAAAGAGGAAAAGCTTCATGTAGTGATAGCAAACCTCTCGCATGATCTGGGTGGGCGTGACTGATTAAAACAAAATCTGCTGGTAAGGGTGAATTACCTCGGCTTGCCGATTTAGCCAGCGTGTTTAGCAATAATGAACTATCTCCCAAACCACAGTCTAATAAAATGCGGTTTGGCCCCATCCGCACCAACAAACACACGCCTTCATCGTTATGCTGAACACTATAGGGTAAACATTCTAATTCGCTAGAGGCTTCCCCAGCATCAATACGAGAGGATGACGACAGATTATCCCTCATGCTCTCCTCCCCTCCAACCTCATCGACATTGACATATCCCAAAAGCCAACAATTACGTGGATTTTGCTTTTGTGACCTAAGGCTAAGTTTCGTAGTGCGCCTCTACACCCTGAGAATGCAGATTTTTGATTGGGGAGGACACCTTTACTGAACCCGCACCGATTCGGTAAAATTGCGTAACGAAAAGCCCTCAAGCTAAGGGATATAGGAACTTGCCTCTTTTCTTTGTGCCATTCCGAAGTTCTGAGCAGAGGAAGCCGCGCAAAAGACTTGTTTCAATGTGCAGAGCCATTGCCGTGATAGTTCTGTGAATCATAAAATCCATTTTTCGTCCCAAAAAATAGGCACGAAACAGTGAATATAACTGTTAACCCAACTAAAATTAGCTTTACATCCATGTTATTTGCTGCCCTTTACTAAAGACTTTCCTATATTAATAGGCCGCTTCCACTAGCACGCGGAATCACCAGAAAATCTTTACTATGTTTATGTTGATTGCACAATAGGTAATTTTACCACATTAAGTTCAGATTGTAGAACTTTTTGGCTAACCTGTCTATTCACGTAACACCGCTTAATAAATTTATGGGGATGAGGGATGGAGGGACGCAAAGACGCGGAGATGGGGAATGACGGAGATGAGGGAAACGAGGGGGACACGGGGATAAAAAGAATAATAATTGACAACTAACTCCTAGGCTGGAGTTGGTAAACTAACTTTCAAGCGCTTAAACATAGCTTCTCTTGCTTGCATTGCCAGAGTATCATCCAACGGTTGTAGTGCGATCGCCTGCTGATATTTCAACCGTAATGCTGTTTGAATTAACCAATCTGCGACAAAGGGATTTTTAGGTAATAAAGGGCCGTGGGAATAAGTTGCTATGGCATTCTGATAAAATGCTCCTTCTGTCCCATCTTCGCCATTATTGCCCAAGCCGTAAACGACTCGCCCCAAAGCTTCCACTTTTAACAGTTTGGTACGTCCGCCGTGATTTTCAAAGCCAACTAAATAGGGTTTGCCCCCAGTCATTTCTTCTAAATCCCGCGCCAAGCGAGAGGCTGTCACTTCAATTACCAAGTTTCCAATACAGCGCTTGGTATTTTCCCCAGGATGTATAGAGACTAAATCGAGTATTCCTAAACCTTCAATACGCTGTCCCAATCCTGGTTCATAATAGTGTCCCAATAGTTGGGGTGAACCACAAGTAAAAACTCCTGGTGTACCATTTTCGATTTTCTCACGCATAGCATCCGCTTTCGCACCCTGCAAATCGCGCATGACAATTTCTTGCTGGCGGTCTTGTGCGCCACCACCAACAATCAAATCTACAGATTTAATATCTGCTGCTGTGGCGTTTTGATCTAGGGGTAATACTTTGACACTGTATCCTCGCCACTGAGTGCGACGTTCTATAGTAATTACATTACCGCGATCGCCGTATGTACTCATCAGCGTCGGATACAACCAACCGATTGTTAATTCTTGCATAATTCGTAATTCGCAATTAAATTGGGGAATAGAGAAGTAAAAAGGTTAAAGGGAAAAAGTAAAAGAGATTTTTTCCTTTTATCCCCAGTCACCAATACCCAGATTTAGAGAATTTTACGACCAGTTAGAACTTCTCGCACTTCTAGCATGGCTGAATAGGTAGGTAGAATGTGCAAGGTTTCATGTTCTGGTGTATGTTCTAATGCAGTAGCGATCGCTTGTCGCAAATCTTCTTCAACTATTAAATTTAAGTTGCTTTGGGTGGACTTTTCACTATAGCGCAGACGCAGTGCCATATCATAAACGCGATCGCCGCTGACTACTAAAGTTCCTCCCCGTTCGACTAATTTCTCGGTATCGACATCCCAAATCCAGGATACATCCGTGCCATCGGGTGTGCGATCGTTCAACACCATCAAGGTTGTTGTGTCAGTACTTTGATTCACTACCCTAATTGTTTCATTAGTCCCCACAGGATTTTTTGATAATAGAATCCGCACTCGTTTACCGCCAATTACCAAATCTTCTGCACGACCAAAAGCAGCTTGGAAATTATTAATAGTATCTCTAATTATTGCTTCATCAATTCCTAAATCTTGAGCAGCGGTGACGGCAGCTAAAGTATTATATTTATTGTACAAACCAACGAGAATTTGTTGCCATTCACTACTTTCTAATGTCGGTTGACTTTTACTAAAGCCGCAGCTAGGACAAGTGAAATCTCCTAAATGAGATAGGTAAACACCTTTGTAATCTAAAGAATGTCCGCATCTAGGACAATAGATCGAATCGACGGCGTGAGGAATCGCTTCTAGATATTGTTCTGGTTCATTCAAGCCAAAGAATAACACCCGTTGGGGTAACTGCTGACCGAGATAAGATAAAGTCGGGTCGTCAGCATTAGGAATTACCACTGTTTCAGATGGGAGGGTAGAGATTACTTTTGTCCACCGCTTACTAATTGTGTCTACTTCCCCGTACCTATCGAGTTGGTCGCGGAATAAATTTAAACAGAGGATGATTCGCGGCTGGAGTGGTGCCAATACCTTCGGTACAATATTCTCATCGACTTCCAAAATGGCGTAATCAACATCCAGTGTTCCCACCAAATTGGTGCTTTCTAATAAAGCTGTCATTAAGCCATTTTCCAGATTTGCACCTGTAGAATTATGCGCTATGCGGTAGCCTTTGCGTTCTAGTATCGTTTTTAAAAGCAGCGAGGTAGTGGTTTTGCCATTAGTACCAGCAATTAAAATTACCCCGTTTTTCACTTGCTGACTCAATAATTGTAAGAGTCGAGGTTCGATGCGACGGGCAATTAAGCCTGGTAATACACTAGCAGCACCTAGACGCAGCGATCGCACTATAAAAGTAACAGTTTTTGCTACGGACACCGCGAAACCGAGTCGCAGCCTATCTATAAGTTTTATTTTATTTCCCACATCCATACCCTAACCTGCTGGCGGTTGCTAAAGGATAGCCTTAATTTGCAAATTTAATCTAGTGAGTTTAGCGAATCCTGACTCAAAACGCCAGTCATTAAAAATGAGGTTATAAGAGGATTACTGCAATTTTAGCTGGGGGGTTTATACTCTTGCCAGTGGTTAAGCGTAAGTCACTTTCGTAGTTTGAGTTAAACAATTTAACAATTAACAGCAGCGATCGCCAGACTAAGTACAGATATCAGTTATAAGTTATAAGCTATCATTTATGAGTTTTATTTCTAACTCCCCACTCCTAACTTCATTACCTGTACTGAATCGTGAATCTACGCCGCCTGATTCCAATTTTTGATGATTCTGTTTCTAGCTGGGCATTAGAAGCGCGGTTGCTGCGCTGGTTAACATTGATTTGGCTGTTCGTCGGGTTGATCGTGCTGTTTTCAGCATCCTATGTTGTGGCTGATGTGCGTCAAGGTGATGGACTGTACTACTTTAAGCGCCAAATCATTTGGGTCTTAGTTTCCTTAATCGGATTCAACATCATAGTTAATCTCCCCTTGCGAAAAATTTTGGGAATATCCCATTGGTTTTTAGCACTGTTTTTAGCGTTAATTTTCGTCACCCTGATACCAGGATTGGGTAAAAAGGCTTTTGACGCGGCACGCTGGATAGCTATCGGCCCTATCCCCATTCAACCTTCCGAATTGATTAAACCTTTTTTGGTGTTGCAAAGTGCCCGACTATTTGGACAGTGGGAACGGCTGACTTGGCGAGTCCGCTTCACTTGGCTGGGTATTTTCTGTTTGGTACTGATCGGAATTCTCGCCCAACCTAACTTGAGTACAACAGCACTGTGCGGCATGACCATTTGGCTAATTGCCCTAGCCGCTGGTTTACCTTACAAGTACTTGGGAGGAACAGCAGTCGGTGGAGTACTACTAGCGTTACTCAGTATCAGCATCAAAGAGTATCAGCGCAAGCGGGTGATGTCATTCTTGAATCCTTGGGCAGACGCTACGGGAGATGGCTACCAATTGGTACAAAGTTTGCTAGCGGTAGGTTCTGGTAAAACTTGGGGGGCTGGATTTGGGCTTTCTCAACAAAAACTGTTTTATTTACCAATTCAAGACACCGATTTTATTTTTGCAGTGTTTGCCGAAGAGTTTGGTTTTGTTGGCAGTATGGTGTTGTTGGTACTCTTAGCTTTATTCGCTACCCTAGGGTTAATCGTGGCACTGAAAGCTAAAAATCCCATAAATCGACTGATAGCGATCGGTGTGACAATTTTGATGGTAGGACAATCATTGTTGCATATTGGTGTTGCTACAGGTTCCCTACCAACTACAGGCTTACCCTTACCCATGTTTAGTTATGGTGGTAATTCCATGATTGCCAGCTTGGTAGCTACTGGCTTGCTGATTCGGGTAGCCCGCGAAAGTAGTGAAGCTGAGATAGTACCTTTGCGAAGACCCCAAGATGAGAATAAGCGTCAGCGCCGAATGTTTCAGAGAACTAAAGTGTGAAAGCTTATTTCCTTAGTATAACTACGGTTCTAACCATAGAAGGAGTAATTCAAATTAACCAAATTGCTACTATTATTGCATAACAAACGTTACTGGATGGGCGTTGTGCCGCTGTGGCCCATTGTCGTGTATTGAAGGAGAGCGACCGTCATATACACGAACAGTAAAAATATTACCAGCAATGGCGTGGAGTTTTTGTCGCTTCCTCCACTTGGTTACTACGAAGGTAAGGCTAAACCCTTTATCAGAGCGGTCTGGACTAGTAAACATCTGGTATATCTTAGAGAAAGTTGCTATAGCACTCAAACTGTCTTAGTTACACTAGCTGAACTGAGGCAGTTTGATTATTGGGGTTAATTTTGATTACTTATCATTCATTACTCGGCACTTTCAAGTATTGCTGTGGAGGTTGCTTTAAAAAGTCAGACGGGATTCAGCAAGATCGCGGATTAGAGTCGTTTTAGAGCCAATATAGCCATATAAGGCATAAACATCCTCTCCGCTGAGGAGAATCTTGCTGGCGATTTGTTGCAAGAGTACTTTAATTAACCCTGTATCTGTAAGAGAAAGCAACTCAAAATTTGGGGTTTCTTCAACGATAGTCCAGGTCAACCGTAGCAACGAAGAGTCAGTAACCATTGCCCACCCCTTCTTCAGATAAATTTAATGTTTTCTTTAGATTCTATTGATAGTACTATTTTATTTGTGCTTTTTAGAAAAAAGTTTAATATTTTATTTAGATTTACTTAATACTCCTAAATTCTCGAAATTTGTGTAGAGAAACTGTGATACTGCTGTAAGTAGCTAATCAGGAAGTCTTGGCTACCCATGAATGTCTCTCTACACCATTTTCACGATAGTGCTAAGAGCAGTTAAGTCATGAGTGGGTCTGAAACCACCACTAAACAAACTGAGATTGGATGAGTTACACTCAAGAACCCATTTACTTTTCTGGTTCAATTCAGCCGCATGGCATTCTTCTACTGCTCTCGCACCCAGAATTAAGAGTTTTGCAAGTAAGTGCCAATACTTCAGATTACCTAGGCAAAGAACCTCAAACGTTGTTAGGTCAATCTCTGCATACGCTCCTCAATACCCAGCTGGTTGAAGCTATTCAGCAAGATTTGCAGGAAGGTGACAGCGTAACTTCCCTAAAACTGACAATTTGCACTTCAGCAGGCGATCGCTCCTTTAATGGCACAGTTCACTCGACTGAAGAAGGTATTATTTTAGAGTTAGAACCAACGATCGCTCTGACACAGGAGAATTTCTTTAATATCCATGCGTGGGTAAAACGGGCGATCGCTAAACTCAAACAACTATCCAACAGTCGTGAATTTCTTGAGTTAGCAGTACAAAATATTCGTCAACTCACCGACTTCGATCGAGTTATAGTTTATCAGTTTGACCCGCAGGGAACAGGTGTGGCGATCGCAGAAGCCAAGCAGGATGACTTGTCACCCTACCTAGGATTGCACTATCCTGCCACAAATATTCCCAAACCAGTCAGGGAGTTATACAAACGCGGATTGCTGCAATTTGTTCCGGATTTGACAGCCTCATCAGTTGAGTTAGTTCCGGCTTTTAACCCAGTAACACAACAACCACTCGATCTCAGCTTGGTAGCACTGAGGAGCGTTAACCCTAGCTGTGTTACCTACCATCAAAACATGGGCGTAGCAGCCATTTTGGTCATCTCATTGGTTCACAAACAGAAACTTTGGGGATTAATTACCTGCCATCATCAAACACCGAAATTCATTTCTTCTCAAGTCCGGGAAGCTTGCGAGTTGTTGGGGCAATTCATCGCCTCAGAATTAAGTAATGCAGATGAGTTAGTCTGCATCAAGCAAGAGTTAGAGCGCAGCAACCAAGAGCTTGATTTCTTTGCTTATGCCGCTTCTCACGACCTCAAGGAACCCTTGCGAGGCATTCATAATTACTCGAACTTGTTGTTGAAAGGCTATAAAGAGTTGCTAGATGACATCGGCAAAGCTCGCCTGCAAACCTTAGTTCGTCTGACTCATCGCATGGAATCGCTCATTGATGCCCTGCTCAAGTTTTCGCGCCTAGGACAGGCAGAACTGCATCTTGTGTCTACAGACATTAACCTATTAGTGAATCAGATGCTTGAAGATTTGCTCGTCAGCCATCAGGACGAGCAACCTAAAATTTACATTCCGCGTCCGTTGCCTACAGTTAGCTGTGACCCCATACTCATATCAGAGGTGTTCACAAACTTGCTCAGCAATGCCTTGAAGTATAACGACAAAGCAGAACCGTGGATTGAAATTGGCTATCTGGATAAACAAGGGAATCAGGCTAGATTCTTCCCCGATTCCCAATCTCCAATTACCTTCTACGTAAGGGATAACGGTATTGGCATTCGAGAACGACATCAACAAATCATCTTCCGTTTGTTTAAACGATTACACGAGCAAAACCTGTATGGTGGCGGCACAGGAGTAGGACTAACAATTGCCAAGAAGATTATCGAGCGTCACGGCGGACGAATTTGGGTAGAGTCTACCCTCGGTGCTGGCTCGACGTTTTACTTTACTCTGATGCAGGCGATCGCGTAATCCAATGTAAAAGGGATTGGGTAAAAAGCAGAAAAATGATGGAAGAGGGTTTAACTGCCTTTAGTCCCATACTTACTATTCTTAACATTTTGTAATTTATTGCAATATATCGTAATATTAATTTCAATAATAACCAGTTTTTAATAACGCAAATGGCAACAAAATCTTACGAACCTCTGTTAATTGCTGAGGATAGTGATGAAGACTTTGAGATACTGCAACTGCTGATGCAGCAAATGCAGGTTCAGAATCCCATCTATCGCTTTACAAACGGCGATAAGGTTTTAGATTTTCTTTATCAAGAAGGGGACTCTGACAGGCAATTTGATACACCTCGCCCCTCGGTAATTCTGCTCGACCTCAACTTACCTGGCACTGATGGTCGCGATGTGCTAGAGCAACTCAAGCAAGACCAGAATCTTAAAGAAATCCCGATTGTGGTTTTTACGACTTCCAAAAATCCTAGAGATATTGAATTCTGTTATCGGAAAGGGGCAAATGGCTATATGATCAAGCCCATAGACTCTAGTGAATTAGAAAAGACGGTTCAGGCATTTGTAGACTATTGGCTAGCAGCTAACATTTCACCCCATTTAAAAAAGCATAAAGTGGGAATTGAGGAATGAAAAATTAACTTGTTTAGTCAAACCCCCATTTGATTTCATCACACAAACAAAAGACGAAAATGTCTTTCCCTTACACCCTTACACCCATTTCCCCAGTAGAGATACAAAACCTGAAATCCCAATAAACAGTAAATTTCACGTCTTTTAGTTAAAGAATTCGGTATCATAAATATCAAAAGTACAACCTGGATGACTAACATCAGGTCATTTCTCAAGTGAGCTTGCTAGATTTACTATGTCGGTGAAAGTTTCTTAATAACTCTGAAATTTTTAGCTTTTTTAATGTAAAAATATCCTCCCTTTTTTCATGTCAGATATCTGGACACTACTGATTGCAGATGATTGTGCAGAGGATCGAGAAGTTTATCGTGAATATCTTTTAAGCGATCCTCACCAGTCCTACCAGATTTTGGAAGCCGCCTCTGCTGAGGTTGGACTAGCGCTCTGCCAGAAAAAGCGTTGCGACGCGATTTTGCTAGATTTTTGCTTGCCTGATATGAGCGGGCTGGAGTTTTTGGATGAACTTAAACAGCAGCAATTGAAACTGCCGCTCCCTGTGATTATGTTAACCGGACAAGGTGATGAACGCGTTGCCGTACAAGCAATCAAACGGGGTGCGCTGGATTATTTAGTTAAGCAACATCTACAACCAGATGTATTGCAACTGACCGTCCGCAATGTCATCCAGCAGTCACAAGAGCAAAATCGGTTCGCTAAGACGCAGGAACGGCAGCAGTTGACGACAACAGCGATCGCCATCCACCAAGACCTCCAGGTTACCCAAGCTCTTGTAGCTTTGGAAAAAGAAAAGCAACTCAATGTCCTCAAATCTCAGTTAATAGCAACGATTTCTCACGAATATCGAACTCCTCTGACGGCTATTTTAGGGGCGGCATCAACACTGAAGCAACACAGCGACAAGTTGAGTCAAGCTAGACAACAACGGTTCTTGCAGATTATTGAGGACAAAGCAAGACAAATGGCTCAAATGGTAGACGACCTACTGGTAATTGAGACACTGGAATTCGGCAAAGCAGAATTTAGATCTGTGCCGTTCGAGTTGCTGCGATTTTTCTCTGACATTATTGAAGAACAGCGTCAATTCATCAGCGATGACCATGAATTGACATTCAAGATTACCGGAAACACCAAGGGGTTCTGGGGCGATCGCAAACTTTTGCGACAAATTACGATCAACTTACTATCGAACGCAATTAAATATTCTCCAGATGGTGGGCACATCGAAGTTCACTTGATGGGGAACGATTCGCACATCATCTTTGATGTCAAAGATGAGGGAATCGGGATACCCGTTGAGGATCGAGAATGCTTATTTCAATCGTTCAGTCGTGGGAGTAATGTCGGCATTATTCCCGGACTCGGTTTGGGATTAGCAATTGTGAAAGCTTGTGTCGAGTTACACAGTGGCGAGATTACTTTAGAAAGTCAAGCAGATATAGGAACAAAGGTAACTGTCAGCTTACCCAAGCGATCGGTCTGAAAACTGTTTTTGAGTTAAGTATCACAGTAAGTAGTAAGAGCTAATTTGTAAACTAGAGTAAAGTCTTTGTCTCGTAAGGGTTTCAGGAATTTGGGCAAATCAAGCGTTTATTCTTTGAAAGTCATGCCCAGCAATGAATTGGGTATCCTTAAGATTTTATTTACGAAACAGATCTGAGTATTCTTAAACCAGATAGAGACATTGCAATGCAACCTCATTGAGTAAAGAAATATGTAAAAGATTAAAAGGAAATATAAAGAACAGCTAAACTTAGATTATTCTTCAGATTTTGTTAATAATTCTTTAAATACGTTCCTGGTTAATACTTTCGCGGGTAGCAATACCCGCGAAATTCCTATGACTTGTTCGCTTTAATCACAATAATTCTCAGAAAAGTTTTATGTCTATTATTCCAGGTACACTCGTCAAGCTCCCCAATGGTCGTAACGGTATCGTTATTCCTTCTCCCTGGTGGCAACCTGGTCGTGTGTTAGTAAAGATGCCCCGTGGTAAGAAGAGATGGTTCAGAGTAGATGAGTGTACTCCCATCTTCTCAAACTAAAGATACTACGATCCGGATGCTTCGCATACCCATGTCGGACGCGTGAAGCATCAGACTCATAAAAGCTGAATTTTATGTAAACAAAGATGTAGAAAATTAAAACAAACATAAAGAACAGCTAAACTTTGATTATTCTTTATATTCTTTTAATATTTACTCGGATACGCTCCCAATCAATACTTTCGCGGGTATTGCTACCCGCGAAATTCCTATGACTTGTTCGCTTTGATAACAACATTCTCTAAAAATTTTATGTCTAGTATTTCAAATACACTCGTCAAGCTTCCTAACACTCATAACGCTATCGTTATTCCTTCTCCTTGGTGGCAACCTGGTGGTGTGTTAGGGAAGATACGACGTAGCAAAAAGCGATGCTTCAAGGTTAAGGAGTGTACTTTGATCCGCTCAAACTGTTGACTGCAACTAAGCTACATGCAAAACTTGTCGTTCCTCTATCGGTATCTGATTGCAGGCTTTAGCCACTTAATGACGCGCTCATTGTTACTTGCCATAGCATTTTAGGTAATCCGCGAATACCCAACCTTGATATTGTTGTGTAGAAATATCAGCCCACTTTCCATCCTGTGACCAACCATGAAGTTGAATCACTGCTCCTTTAGGTAAGGTGGCAATAATTTTAGCACGAGTACTATTGTTATCTCGAACATTGATAGATGTAGCTGTTACTTCCCAGTATTCACAAGCTTCTGATTCTGCTAATGCTGGTAGGTCGCAACTTATATATCCAGTAACTGAACTTGCCATCAAAACTGCTAATGTTAGAAATTTCTTATTGAACAATTTCAACATAATTCTCTCCTTAGTTTAGTTGCAGATATAAACTCAAACGCAGCTATTCCAAATCTTCTAACAAGTTTAGAAGCTGGCTTTGAATTGAACACCAAGCAAGTGCGATAGATTTAGCCCAGTTCTCTTTTAGTAGTGCATTTATATCACTATCAGCGATCGCTTTCACAGAATATCTGCTAGTTGTATCATTCCTGCTAAATTACGGGCAGCTAAAGCGTTAGCAGTAATTTGAAAGGGAAGAATGCCATCCCTTCCAAATTAGAATCAAGTAGGTAATGCGGCAAGTGGAACCAGGTTGCCATCGTTAGTCAATCCCAACCACATGGTCTGTCGCGGTCGAATACATTGACCTGTTATGGCACATTGTTCTTCTTGTTGAGCGATCGCTGCAAAAGTAGCTCGAATATCCGACAGAGAAAGTAGCGGAGTGTGAGAGGATGATTCTTTACGAGAGAGGGCATTTTGTTGCTCAACGTATTGCCAGAGCAGGTTTCGTATTAGTGCTTGATACCCTTGCTCTTTTGCAATCTCACGCAATCGTTCTTTTAACTCTGCTTCCAGTCGGATACTCGTTACCTGCATTTCCGTAATGGAACTTTGTTTACGTGTATCCATATCTGGTCTACCTGAATTAAATAAAAAGGTGGACAATTTAATGCTACAAATGTAGTATATAAATATTGTAATATAAGTACTACAAAATTTCCATGATACGCCTTCTCTCCTCGACCTTACGCAGCACAATGCCATGCCAACTTCATCCGAGTTTGGGCAGAGAATCTGTGCTGTTTGCGTTTGAGGGTGCGTATCGTTTTGTCGGCGTTAAATCAGCCAGTGAAAGCAAGTTTACAGCTATTGCTGGATGGCTCAATCCAGATCGATCGATAAGAGCGGGAGGTGCAGGGCGAACCTGACACCAATATAGGGCAAACAGTAGTATCCCCAAACCCCCGCTCCTGGCTATCAGAGGCGGGGATTATTTTTTGAGGAGTGGATTTTATGCCAGCGCAACAACAAAGTCAGCAACTACACATACTGCAAAACCAAGTAGTTGTCTTCTCCAAGAACTATCTTCCCCTAGCAAGGATCAACCTGAAACGGGCGATCGTGCTACTGGTCACGGGTCAGGCCGAATCACTGGAGTTTGGCAGTACGAAACTATGGAAAGTGCGCTCTCCCAATGTCGTACTAGAGATTCCCGAACACATTCGTTTGACCAACGGCAATCCTGAGCGGCATTGGAAAGTTCCAGCGGTGAGAAGCAAAGAAATATTTCGCCGCGATAACCACACCTGTCAGTACTGTGGCAACACCAAGCGCCTGACGATCGATCACGTCATTCCCCGTTCTAAAGGTGGAACTCACACTTGGGACAATGTGGTGACAGCTTGCGAGAAGTGTAATTCAACCAAAAGCGATCGCTTGTTACACGAAATCGGTATGACGCTCAAAAGCAAGCCCAAGGCTCCGATTCACCCTGCTGTTGCCTTTGCAGAACAGTTTTGGAAACAGCAGGACAGTGAGTAATGAGTGCTGAGTTTCGAGTGAGTATCTTCACTCAGCACTAACGCCAACAACACGATTGGAGAGAAGCAGATGTTGAAACTAAACTATACCGAGGTTGGACTGTACATGGAGCGGGTGATGACTTCGTTGGAGATGCTAATTGCTCAGCGAGTCATTTTAGCAATGCGTCTGGGGCAAACCCTCCATGTCGAACCCGGTCGTGCTTCCTTCTTGCTGCCTGCGGACATCCCCGAACTGGCGCATCTAGAAGCAGCACTGTGGCAGGAATCCAATTCAAAGGTTTCTGTAATGACAGTAGATGACGAGTTTGTAGAAGTCAGCTTGTGGGGTAGCTGGATTGCTGACAGTGCTGAAGCTCATGAAGGGATATTTCTTACTATGATGAGCGCTCGCGCAGAGTTTTTTGTCTACAAGCTATGGAACGAGAGCCAATTACACATCTCCTCATTGGCATAACCGCTAAACCTGAGACATAGAGGGCAATACAAGCACTAACTAACAATTGCCCTCTCACTTCCCGAAAAAATTTGTAGTATCCCCTTGACACTATGTATTATATGTAATATAAATGTAGTATCAACACAAAAGCCTCCCCAAGAGGCAAAACCTCCCAGAACCTTGACAACTGCATAGATATCACTTTTTGGGGCCGCGATTGGCGTTCGACTGCTCCGAAACCAACAAACGGACGGTTGCAGGAGTCGGGTTCAATTCCCGACGGCTCCACTTGTCTTGACTTTGATTAAAGTTGCGATCGCCTCAATCAGAGCATCGCAACCATTCAAACTTGGGTCTGTAGCTCTAATGGTAGAGATCCCGGATCTCACTTGTGCCCTGACAGAAAAAGCTTACATACTAGCTCAATAGTAGAGCAATCGTCTCTAAAACGATAAGTTGCAGGTGCGATTCCTGCGTGTGTCACCACAGCTTTTTCAACTTGCACGAGGTGTGAGTGCAACTCTCACAGGGAGGGTATCGGTTCAATTCCGATCAGATCCATTAATAATTCGTAATTCGTAATTCGTAATTCGTAATTAAAAAAAGAGGTGATTGTGATGGTTCATATTCGATTTGAAGGACGTTCTGTTGATGTTGTAGAAACACAATTGGGAATTACAACAGGTATGAATGATGTAACAGTAAAGGAACGCGTTGCTCGGCATTTAGATGTGAATAGCGATCGCCTCTCTGCTTACATAGTAGATCGCCGTCCTAGTGGCGATTTGATCGTTCGACCTGAAGCTGTTTATGGTTAAAGTGCTTAATCATCCGTACCCTAACACAAGAAGCATACATACATATTGATAACGGCCCTAAGGTAGCAAAATTCGAGTGATCGAGCAAGCGAAGCATGATTTCTAAGTCTCTCGCAGATTTAGCGTGCGTGCCCACTGCCAATATTTTGGTAAGAGCGACCGTGCTGTAAAAAGCTTCTTGAACTTGCACGGAGTAATTTAAGTTTTATTCCGCGCCCTAACTTGTAAAGCCTACACACTATCCGGCAACGGATATGCAGGTTCAATCCCTGTCGCTTCCTTTGATGGGAGCGTAGCCAAAATGGTAAAGGCAACTGTGAAAATTGCTTTGCTAACTTGCGCGGAATTCTAATTATTTAAATCGTATTTGTTTATAACCTTAACTCAATCACTTATATGGAGGTGAGTTCGATGATGCTTGCTAACTCATGTTTGAGCGCAACTCAATCAGTAAAACTATATTTCAACAACGTGAGGTATGAGCGAACATCGTTTGAGCGAAATTGTGATTGAACGTCCTCGCGGTGGGAGGAGAATCAGTCTCAAAAAGCTGACAGGCTTTAAAAAGCAATTACACAAAATCACCGAAGAAGCGAGTCAGGATGGATTGTTGAATCCTTACCTGATTAAACCAATAAATAAATCCAAATATCTTTCAGATCATCTTGGTCCCCTGCGTAGGTTTTTGCGCTCGAAAGTCGGACAGCCTTGGAATGACATTTACAGCGAACTGTGTCAACGTTTAGATCCCAGCACAATGGCAGGACAGCATGTTCTCGATCATTTGTGGGATTACGTTGAACGGCATGTAGAAATAATTGATGGTGGTATTTACAGCAAGTCTAACCGTCAAATTCAGTTAGATGGAAGTTATCGCGATCGCTTCTATATTCATCCTCAAACTGGTATTCTTTGTGCAGTCCAGAAAGTGCCTCGAAAGCAAAAGCAAAAGCCAGAGCAAACGGATGTTGTCATCGTTGATGATTATCATCAATACCACAAGCTGAACGAAATTTGGTATCTCATTACCTTTGCAGATTTTCCACCGCAAACTGATTATGTGATGGATGTTTTCAAAGGTCTGATTCACCGTTCTGCTGCAATGTCTAAAGGTCAAAAAATTTATGCTGCCAGTAAACAGCAGTGTAACAAAAAGGAAATTCGATTTATTTTAAATCAACTTGCTAAAAACTAAAATTTTCACTTCGTGCCCTAACAGAAAAAGCTTACATACTAGCCGAATTGGAACAGGCACTTGACTGAAGATCAAGCGATTACGGGTTCAAATCCCGTGTGTGAATCAACAGCTTTTTCAACTTGCACGAGGTGATTTTATAAATTATTAACTATGAGTTAACTGCAACTCTTGGAGGTTGTTATGTCTGTGAAAACCCTAGAAATTTTAGAACAACTCAAGTCTCTAACTCTCAATGAAACCACTCAATTGGTGAAGCAGATTGAAACAACCTTCAATGTTGATATTTCTAAACCTAAACTCGTTAGGATTGACAAACAAGATGAAGCTCAACCGCAGATTCAGACAGAGTTTGATGTCTTGTTGGTGTCGGTTCCAGCAGACAAAAAGATTGCTTTACTCAAGGTCATCCGGACGGTGACCGGACTAGGACTAAAAGAAGCAAAAGATTTTGTAGATTCCCTTCCTCAAGTAGTTCAGGCAGAACTAAATCAGGAAGCTGCTGAAACACTTAAGCAGCAATTAGAAGAAGCGGAAGCCGTCGTTTCTCTCAAGTAGTTTCGATATCTATTTAATAAATGGAGGTGAGGACGATGAAGAAGATTAATTCTTTCAACATCAAACTGGATCGAGAGCCTGAAGATTTCGACAAATTTGACGATTTCTGCTTTTGAACCATCTAGTAAACGTCGTCGTGGCTATCCATCTGAAAAAGCTGTTAAACGTGGCGATCGCTTTGTTCATGGCGACAAGGAATTACAAGAAAAGCTTGGTAACAATGACCTTTGTCCTTGTGGTTCTGGTTGCTGCTTTCAAAAAGTGCTGTCGCAATAGCGGCGAGTAAGAGCATCGATAATTTTTCCGCGCTCTTTCCCAGTCCCCAATCCCTAATCCCCAATCCCTTTTACTTGGCAGTTGTTGCCGCGCCCCGATCGCAGAAGCTTACATAACTCTGCACAAGTTAAACAAAATGCTTCTACAACTTGCGCGGTGACTTTATCACCCCGCGTGCAACATCTGCCTCCTTCAATTTTGGATTTTAGATTGCAATCCAAAATCGTAAATCCAAAATCCAAAATTCTTAAAGGAGGTTCCTATGAATACCGCAGAACGTGACCTGCGCTTGGAAATGCTCAACAGTTTGCTCACAACTCCTCACCGCAAGCTTGAGCAAGTCGCAGAAATTCACAAGTTAATTGTTGAACTCGATCCCATCTTCTACGGACACCTGGCAGTTTGGTATCAGCGTCATGGTGATGTTCGTGACCACAAGGAAGTGTTTGTTGCTCACTTGCTAACTAGCAATTTGAATGAACACCGAGATGCTGGATTTATCATGCTGCAAGAGTTTCCACCCTATCAGGTGGCTCGTGTGGTGGACTTCATGAAGCAGCAGCAAAATAAGCTGCCTCGTTCGGCTCGTACTGCGGTGCGGCGTTACCTGAAGGCACGGGAGAGCAATCCCGCTTTGTTCGATCGCGCTGCCCTCAGAGGTCGCAAAGCAATGAAGCACTTGTATGCTTCGCTGCACATCAAGCCGAATGAGCGAGCAAATGCGATTCTGTTCCGCGATACTCCTCCAGAGGGTTCGTTAGCAGATATGCTTAAGCAGCTTGCTAAGGTAGAAAGTGCGGCAGAACAGGCACGGCTAATTGTGGAGTTCAAGATTCCCTACACGATCGCGATCGGTGCAATCAAGCAACTTACACCAGTTGTGCTGGTGGCGTTGATCGACAGCATGACTCCTCAAGAAGCGATCAACAACCTCAAGTCTCTCCAGACCAGAGGTGCAATGGATCGCCCAGAAGTCAAGAAGCTGATTGATTCCAAGCTGGAGGAGGCTTCTAAAAGTGGGCGTGTCTCAGCATTCAAAGCACAGATTGCGTCAGACACAGCAAATTTCGACGCAGACACTGTTGCACGTTTGGAAAAAGTGACTAACGAGCAGGTGAAGCGGCGCGGTGCGATCGCTCGTCCAACCGCCTTACTGGTAGATAAGTCTGGTTCAATGGAAAATGCGATCGCGATCGGTAAGCAACTCGCAGCCCTAATCTCTGGTATCACTCAGGCAGAACTGTTTGTCTACACCTTCGACACCATTCCTTACACTGTTACGGCAAAGGGCAAGGAGTTGACTGACTGGGAGCGTGCTTTCCAGCACATTAAGGCGGGCGGTGGTACTAGTATCGGCTGTGGATTGGAAGCAATGCGCAAGAAGAAGCAGGTAGTTGACCAGATAATTCTGGTAACGGATGAAGGCGAGAATGCGGCTCCTTACTTCGGTGAAGTCTACAAGACCTACTGTCGGGAGTTCGCAGTAATGCCTAATGTGGTGATTGTCCGTGTGGGTACTCATTACAATTGGGTTGAGAGTCAACTGAAGCAGCAGCAAGCACCTGTAGATACGTTTACTTTCGAGGGTGACTATTACAGCTTGCCAAATCTCGTTCCACTGCTAACGCGTCCCTCTCGTCTGGATTTGCTGATGGAGATTCTGGATATGCCATTGCCTGTGCGAGAGGATAAGTAAACTTCTCCTAAGAAACACATTTTATAACCCTTACCCAGTAAAAATTTCGGGTTTTGAATTGGAATGTGTTTCTTTCATATTTTGCGGGAGTGAAAAACGCGCCATTGATTAACTCTCAAGAAACACATTGCGTCGGGTCAGAAATGGGGGTAAGTTCTAAACCAAAAGCCTGAGCTTTTTTTTAAGGTTATTAACTACCCGCTCTCGATACCGTTGTTCATAAGCATCAACGTCAGGGTTCATGATTGGTAGTTTAATTTTCCCAACTTAGCTATTAGGAATAATAAGGAATTTTGAAAAACAAGGATTTAATTTTTATGCCTCTAAACTATAACTAACTATCTCAAACCCTTATAACTACGTTTTTACGAAGATATCAAAGCTTAGTCTCAAAGCTTTGAACAATCTGGCGCGAGGAGTTTTCGGACAAGTCTATTGATCGCCAGAAGTCCAAAGGCGATAAAAAATACGGGCGCTCTTTATGGGCAGCAGCAGTAATAGCTTTTGGAGGGTTAATCAAGATGTAGGATATGATGCTGGTAAAAAGATCAAAGGACGCTAGCGGTTTTTGACAGTAGATACCCTGGGGTTATTACTGCGAGTGTTGGTCAGCGCCGCTAGCGTGGACGAACGCTCAGGCAGTAAACAAGTACTTCAGAAGGTGAAACAGATGGGAAATCAGGTTTCACGCCTGAATACTATCTGGGTTGATGGTGGTTACGATGGCAATCCCTTCATGCACTGGGTGATGGATTTTTACCGATGGATTGTACAAGTTGTGCTGCGACCCCATGAACACAAGGGTTTTGTTTTATTGCCTAAACGTTGGGTGGTAGAAAGAACTTTGGGTTGGCTGACTGGCTGTCGGCGTTTGAACAAAGACTATGAACTATTAGCGCAAACCTCGGAGACTTTTATCTATCTTGCTATGATTCGCATCATGGTGAGGCGTTTGGCATAGATTTTTACCTCTCACAACTTTTCAAACACCCTTTTACAGAAAGCGATCGCCTCTTTCAGCCAGAGCTATTTTACTCAAAAGCAACGCCGCGATAAATTTCCGCCATCGGCAACTCAATCCCTAGTGACTCTAGGGAAATAGACTGCTCCAAGCTGTTAAATTCACTGAGCAACCAACCTTGGGTTTGCTTGCTATAGCGTTCGATAAAAGGTTCATTCTGCTCGACTAATAAATATTCGCTAAAACCAGGAATCGATCGATATATCCGAAATTTGTTTTGTCGGTCGTAATCTGCGGTGGAAGGAGATAGTACTTCAACAATCAGGGTAGGATTCAAAACTTCATCTAAGCGGTCGCCGTTCAGTTGCGGTTCGCCATCAAAAATCATTACGTCTGGATATACTCCGCGTCGATATTCAGGAATCCACAGCCGTAAATCACTGTTAATTGGCTCGAATTGAGTATCGCGCAGCAGAAACTTGAGAAAGGCAAAAATATTACCACCGATGCGGCTATGTTTAAGCGTTCCTCCAGGCATCGGTACGATTTCTCCATCTCGATATTCGCTGCGTCCTTCCGCTTTTTCTTCGAGCGCGCGATATTCGTCCAAACTGTAGCGGCGCTTGATGGTAGAAACCATAGGTTGTAGCTGATTGCATTGGCTGTAGGACAATAAAACTATTTTGTCATAGATTTTAGTTATCAAGTGATGCAGCGATCGCAGTACTAGTAATTGCTGTAACACTAGAAAAAATACGCCTCCGGGTGCTAGCCAATTGTCCGGTAGAACAACCATGATGCTATCTGGTGTGTTTGTTAACACTTTGCAATAAAGTGCATTGACGACCATACCAAAATTCGGCACAACACATTAGCTAACGGGAGGGATACGGCGTGAGAATTGGCGCTCACTACTTGGGTAACGGAGAATGTGAGTTTACAGTTTGGTCTCCAACATCAAATAGCGTCGGGGTGCAAATTTTGTCGCCACAGCAGCAGGTAATGCCGCTCAAACCTTCAACAGAGGGATACTGGCAGGCAAAAGTGAATGATGTGTATCCAGGTACGCTTTATCGGTATGTCTTGAATGATGAAAACGCTTTTGCCGATCCAGCATCGCAGTCTCAGCCTCAAGGTGTCCACGGGCCGTCTCAAGTTGTCGAGCATCAGTTTGAATGGACGGATGAGACGTGGACTGGTATTTCATTGGAGTCGATGATTTTCTATGAACTCCATGTTGGAACATTCACACCCGAAGGAACCTTCACTGCCATAATTTCCCGCTTGCCGGATTTGCAGAAACTGGGAATTAATGCCATTGAAATCATGCCCATTGCTCAGTTTCCGGGAGACACCCATATTGAGCCTAATTTAGCATTTCGCAACTGGGGCTATGATGGTGTTTACCCGTTTGCGGTGCAAAGTTCTTACGGTAACGCAGCGGCTCTCAAACAACTGGTGAATGCTTGCCACGAACACGGCATTGCTGTTGTGCTGGATGTGGTCTACAACCACTTTGGCCCGGAAGGCAACTATATGTCTCAGTTCGCGCCCTACTTTACTCAAACCTATAAGACACCGTGGGGCAGTGCGCTGAATTTCGACGATGCCCACAGTCAATGCGTGCGAAACTATTTCATCGAAAATGCACTTTATTGGTTGCGAGAATTTCACATTGATGCATTGCGGCTAGATGCAATTCAAGCAATTTACGATCTGGGAGCCAAACATTTTTTGTGGGAACTGGCAGAAGCGGTGCATCACTTCTCCCAAGGAGAAAACCGCAAACGCTACTTAATTGCAGAAAGTGACTTAAATAATCCGCAAATCATTCGGCCGCCAGAACTGGGTGGCTACGGACTCGATGCTCAGTGGAGCGATGATTTTCACCATGCATTGCACGCACTTTTAACAGGCGATCGCCAAGGCTATTATCAAGACTTCGGGCAATGTGCCCAGTTGGCAAAAGCTTATACAGATACCTTCGTTTACGATTGGAAATACGCCCCCCACCGCCAGCGCTTTCATGGTGTATCTTGCCGCGATCGCCCGCTGTCACAGTTTGTAGTATGCATCCAAAATCACGATCAAATTGGCAATCAAATGAAAGGCGATCGCCTGTGGGATCGCATCTCATATGAAGGACTGAAGTTAGCTGCTGGCGCTGTGCTGCTGTCGCCGTACTTACCGCTGCTGTTTATGGGAGAAGAATACGGCGAAACTGCACCTTTTACTTACTTTGTCAGTCACTCCGACCCAGATTTAATTCAAGCCGTGCGCGCCGGACGCAAACAAGAATTTGAAGCGTTTCACTATGAAGAAGGCCCGCCAGATCCAGAATCAGCAGAAACTTTTTTGCGTTCTAAACTTAACTGGGAATTACGCAACGAAGGCCAACATAAAGTTTTGTGGGATTGGTATCGCCAATTAATTAATTTACGCAAAACTCATCCCGCACTGCTCAATCAAGACCGCAACTTCATCCAAGCCACTGGCGATGAAGACCAACAACTAGTTATAGTGCGGCGTTGGTGCGAAGAAAGCGAACTAATCTTTGTGCTAAATTTCAATGACTCTCCCGTGACACTTATCCTGCCAAGTCAGCAAAATGCTCGCAAAGTATTAGACTCAGCAGACACATCATGGAACGGGCCAGGTTCTCAAGCACCCGAACATTTGACTGCGGCGCAAGAACTCAAACTCCAACCCACTAGTCTAGTGCTATATGAATTAGAAGGCAGGAGGCAGGGGGCAGAAGGCAGAAGTTAAAAGTCACTTGTCTTAATCTCCGCGTCCCCGTGTCCTTCTCCCTCATCTCCCCTTGACTAGAAACAAATCTATGCGAATCCCGACCACAACCTATCGAATTCAATTCACCCCTCAATTTGGCTTTGAAAATGCTAGAGCGATCGCAGCTTATCTAGCAGATTTAGGCATTTCCGATTTATATGCTTCGCCGATTTTTCAGGCACGCTTTGGTAGTACTCATGGCTATGATGTAGTAGATGCTGCTCGACTTAATTCAGAACTCGGAACTACCGAAGAGTTTGAGGCATTGGTCAGCGAACTACAATCTTTGGGGATGGGCTGGTTACAAGATATTGTGCCCAACCACATGGCTTATAGTAGCGAAAACCACTACTTAATGGACGTATTGGAACACGGGCCAGATTCTGACTATACCGACTACTTCGACCTGAGTTGGAATGTTCCATTTGGCGATCGCCAAGAGCGAATTCTCGCTCCGCTGCTGGGAGATTTCTATGGAGTATCCTTAGAAAAAGGTGATATTCGACTGCAATACGCACAAACTGGCTTAACTGTCAATTATTACAGTTTGAAATTGCCGTTACGGCTAGAGTCCTACACCAAATTTCTCACCTACAATCTGGGCAAAATCACCCGCACGCTAGGACGCAATCATCCAGATTTCATCAAATTACTGGGCATTCTCTACATCCTGAAAAATGTGCCTTCTGAGGTTGTCGGCAAACAGCGACAAGACCAAATTGCATTTATCAAAGGATTGATTTGGGAACTTTACAATACAAACGATGCCATCCACGAATTCATTGAGGAAAATCTGAAAATCTTTAATGGTGAGGTGGGTAATTCAGATAGCTTTAACTTGTTAGATGAATTATTAAGAGAGCAATTTTACCGCCTCTCCTTTTGGAAAGTTGGAGCGGAAGAAATGAACTACCGCCGTTTCTTTACTGTCAACGAACTCATTTCTGTGAAAGTAGAAGAACTGCGCGTATTTAATAACACCCATTCTCTGATTGAAAAACTAGTTGAAGAAGGTAAATTTACAGGCTTACGAATCGATCATATCGATGGTCTCTATAATCCCTTACAATATCTGGAAAGGCTGCGGGAAAAGATGGGTGATGTTTACATCACAGTTGAAAAAATCTTAGAACTCACCGAAGACCTGCCGGAAAATTGGCAAATCCAAGGTACATCAGGATATGATTTTTTAAATTATGTAAGTGGTATATTTTGCCAAACAGAAAATCAATCAGCGTTCGATAAAATTTACCATGCCTTTATCGGTTCGCGAGTAGATTATGCATCTTTAGTAAAGGATAAAAAACATTTAATACTGGAGAAAAACTTAGCAGGTGACATTGATAATCTATCTATTTTGCTAAAGAATATTTCCAGTAAATATCGCTATGGCAATGACTTTACCCTGAATGGACTCAAACGAGCGATCGCAGAAGTTTTAACGCTGTTTCCTATTTACCGCACCTACATCACCTCCGATGGAATTTCAGATAGCGATCGCGCCTGCATCCAGGAAGTAATTCGTCAAGCTAGAGAACAAGTGCCCTTGTTGCAAAACGAGCTGACCTTTATTGAAAAGGTGATGTTGCTGGAGTTCGATGACTCTCTTACCCAGACAGAACGCGAGCAGTGGATATACTTTGTCTTAAGGATGCAGCAATACAGCGGCCCATTGATGGCCAAAGGCGTAGAAGATACTACGCTATATGTTTACAACCGTTTGCTATCGCTCAACGAAGTTGGTGGTAATCCCAGTCATTTTGGGATTTCCGTAGCTGACTTTCATGCTTTTAACCAAAAGCACCAAGCAACTTGGCCTCATACAATGAACGCCACAGCCACCCACGATACCAAGCGCGGCGAAGATTTACGAGCCAGGTTGAATGTGTTATCGGAACTTCCAGAAGAGTGGGAACAGCAGGTAAATACCTGGAGTTATCTTAACCAAGATCGTCGTAGCGATCGCCACGGGTTTGCAATGCCCGACCGCAACGATGAGTATTTTCTATATCAAACTTTGGTAGGTGCATTTCCCTTTGACGATCGCGAACAATCGTCCTTAGTGGAACGGGTGAAGGATTACATGATTAAAGCGATTCGGGAAGCAAAAGTCCATACCGCATGGTTGCGTCCTGATAGCGAGTACGAAGAAGCATGTGCCTCCTTTATTGAGAAAGTACTAGATCCCTCAATATCTGGGCAATTTCTAGAAGCTTTTCGCCCCTTTCAGCAGCGAATTGCCTACTATGGGATGTTCAATTCCCTTTCTCAGACTCTATTGAAAGCTACTGCACCCGGCGTACCTGACTTCTACCAGGGAACAGAACTGTGGGAACTGAGTCTAGTCGATCCAGATAACCGTCGTCCCGTGGATTTTGAGCAGCGACGTGCTTACTTGAGTGCCATCCGAGAACAGCTCAAAACTGACATTCTGGGACTGATTCGGGAATTGCTTAACCACAAAACAGACGGCAGAATCAAACTGTTTTTAACAGCTCAAGTACTCAAAGCCAGAACAGACTATTTCTCATTATTCCAAGAAGGTGACTATCTGCCCTTAGAAATCAAAGGAACCCATGCCGATCGCATTATCGCTTTTGCACGGCGACAAGGCAATCAAACAGCGATCGCGATCGCGCTACGCTTTTTGACTAGCCTGATTCAGCCTGGAGACGATCCCTTAGGCGAAGCTGTGTGGCAAGATACACATCTGCAATTACCCAATGGTACTTCCTCAGCCTGGAAAAACGTTTTAACCGAGCAAACCTTGCAGGCTACAGGAACGCTATCTATCGGCATAGCCCTCGCCCATTTTCCAGTTGCCCTGTTAGTCAGTGCTGAGTAAGGAGTTAAGAGACGCAAACAGGGAGAGACGGGAAGACGCAAAGAACTGTACTGAAATATTCTCCGTGTCCCCGCGTCCTCTTTCACTGCCTCTAGCATAGCTGCCTTTTTAAAACGAGATTATGACTACTAATACCAACACTTCATCGCCATTCACTACCGCGCAGATTGACGCTGTGCGAGCCTATATCAAACGAACGTGGAAAACGTTAACGCGATCGCACGAACACTTGTTGCAATCTGCAAAGGATACCAAGCTAGAACACAAAAAAGAAAGTCGCTGGCTTGTATATATTTCGCCCTCAGAAGAAAGTCCCAACGTTCAGTCTGTGCTAGAGCGATCGCTATCTGCAAAGGATATGCAACAACTTGAAATTCGCACTCTACCGACTGAAGTTGAAGCGATTAAAGAGCATGGGTTGCTGTACCTACCAGGGCCTTATGTCGTGCCTGGCGGACGTTTTAACGAAATGTATGGTTGGGACAGCTACTTTATATTACTGGGGCTGTTGCGAGATGGAGAATCGGAACTGGCACAAAGCCAAGTAGATCAACTGCTGTATCAGGTTCAGCATTACGGCACTATCCTCAATGCCAACCGAACTTACATGCTGTCGCGATCGCAGCCCCCCGTTCTCAGCATGATGGTGCTAGCGCTGTTCCAACACACCCAGGATGAAGAGTGGCTCAAGTCAGCTTTACCAATGTTAGAGCAGTTTTACTACTACTGGGTAGTGCCACCCCACTTGAATCCGGCCACAGGTCTGTCCCGATTTTATGCTTTTGGCGAAGGCCCTGCCCCGGAAGTCTTGTTTTCCGAGCGGGATGAGGAAGGACGCAGCCACTACGATCGCGTGAAAGAGTACTACCAAAGGTTTGAAATTGAGGATTATGATGTCACTCTGTTCTACGATCGCGAAAATGATGAACTGACTCGCCTGTTTTACAAAGGCGATCGCACTATGCGCGAGTCCGGCTTTGATATCACCAATCGCTTTGGCCCTTTCAGTATTGACATTCTCCACTACGCTCCTGTGTGCCTTAACAGTTTGCTTTATCAAATGGAACAGGATTTGGCACAAATATACAATATTTTAGGGAACGAAGAACTAGTGAAGCAATGGCGCGATCGCGCAGATATCCGCCGCGATCGTATCGATCGGTGTCTCTGGGATGAAGAAAAGGGACTTTATCTGGATTATCATTTCCAAAGTGGAAAACGCCGCCGTTATGAGTTTGCCACCACGTTCTATCCCCTTTGGCTGGGGATAGCTTCAGATGCACAAGCCCAGGGCGTTGTTAAAAATCTCTCCTTGTTTGAAGCCCCAGGAGGAATCTTTACCAGTACTCGCGTCACTGGTAACCAGTGGGATGCACCTTTTGGTTGGGCACCGCTGACGATGGTTGCCGTCCAGGGCCTTTACCGCTATGGGTATCATGACGAGGGCGATCGTATTGCCCGCAACTTCCTTACTATGGTCATTGAGGAATTCCAGCGTCACGGCACTCTGGTCGAAAAATACGATGTTGAACGCTGTTCTGCCAAGGTTTCTGACGAAATCTGCTTTGGATACAGCTCCAACGAAGTCGGCTTTGGGTGGACAAATGGAGTTGTTTTGGAACTCCTAGCAGCATTAAACCTGTACGAAGTTTAAGGGGCAGAGGGAGCGGAGGGGCTGGCTGCTAAAGTTCTCTTAGTGTAGAAAGCTTGCAATGGAGATCGCAGTCTAGCACCAGCTGTTCCCGTGCCTGCTAAGGTGAAAAATTTACGCCTTGATAAGTTCACTCTATCCTCCTCGATTTTGCAATTATAACCACAGCATATTAATCGATTGTCATTATGAAGAGGATTGCAATGATTTGAGTTAAGGAAACACTAAGAGCTTCTTATAAAAAGAAAATCCCTATCTATTGATTTTTGGGTGACTCTATGACGGAAGTCTCAAAGCACTACAGGATTAAGCAGTTGTGTTACGAAAACCTGTTGAAAACAAATATTTTGTATAAATTTTAACTTTTAGAACGTCCTCGCAATTACCTGAGACAGATGATTATTTGTTCAGTGATTCAATAATATGACTTCAAAACAAATTTGGTGCTATCTATGACAACTGTTACTCAAATGAAATGTGCTTGTGAATCTTGCTTATGTGTCGTTTCTTTAACTGATGCTGTAATCAAAGATGGCAAAGCTTACTGTGGAGAAGCATGTGCAAATAATCATCCCAACGGGCAGGGCTGTGGTCACACAGGCTGTGATTGTCATGCATAGTTATTTTTTGGTCTGAACAAGAAGATACGCTTACGCAGGGACACTGAGAAAAGGGAGCGCTCTGGTGTCCCAAAACTGGCGTAATAAGATGATATGTATTTAAGTAGTATTGTGTTGATAATGCCACTATAAGCAAATTTATTAATGTTAGAAAAATTAATCACATTAATGTCTGTTTCAAATATTTATATTTATTATATTTTATAACTTTTGGATGATGAGCCTAACAGCCAATTGAACGAAAATTATTGCTGGAACTTGAAAAAAAATATTGAGAAAAATATGTCTAGCATCAAAATTATAGACTTGCAGCCCGAACGTGAAGTTGAAGAACTAAAACCATCCGAGGCAGATTTAAAGGCAGTTAGTGGAGGAATTCAATTCGATCGTCTAAGTAGTAATATTGTAGATGTAACTTTTGGGGGTTTTAGATTGAGGATTTAAGCTCTGCTTTGCCCTCCCCCAACCGCTAGATGTATCTAATAGCGATGATTCGTATTATAGTCAAAAGACTAGCATGATTTTTGACTCTCAAACATCTTCTACCCAGTACTAATCTAGCTGGAGGCTCGATTGAAACCGTTACTCGTGAAGGAGTAGGAACAATGGAAGCGTTATTACCACAAACTTGTGTTCCCTGTAGTGGTGATTCGCCGCCAGTAACTGAGGCAGAAATTGCCGAACTTGAGCATCAGATACCTGATTGGAAGACTATTGAGGAAAATGGTGAGTTACGCTTACAGCGTGTCTATAAGTTTCCCAATTTTCAGACAGCACTGGTCTTTACTCAACGAGTGGGTGAAGAAGCCGATAAACAAGGACATCACCCCGCTTTACTGACTGAATGGGGCAAGGTTACAGTTACTTGGTGGACACACGCAATTCAAGGATTGCATCGCAACGATTTCATTATGGCAGCTAAGACTGATGCGATCGCTACTCAGTTTGCCAAATAGGGATCTATCAAAAAATAAATCATCCAATCTTAATTTATAGGGTGCGTTACTTCGTTAACGCACCTTTGTATTTTAGAAGTAGGTGTAGAAAAAAATAAATTAAATCTAATTGCCGAATACTGCTAATTTTAGATAAATTTTACTCATTTTGTCTGTACTTTTTTGACTATTAACAAATAATATTTTTGAAAACAATCAATGAGCGATCGCCAAGAACTATATTTATTACCATCTACATGATAGATAATTATATATAGGCTCTATTTCTGCTTCAATAAAAACAAGCCTTGATTTTTTGTTTCACTGCGTAAGTCCTATTTTTGCCACAGCCTCACATCAGTAGGCATTCCCTAGCTCAGCCAGGGAACAAAAAATTAGGAGCATGAAACCGTGTTTTGGAAATTCGTAATCGGTGTTTTATTATTGCCCAGTTGCCTTGGATTGGAGATAGCCACCGCATCTCAAAAAAATGGGTTACAGATGCTACCAACTTCTGAGGAATCAAGTACACTTACTTTACAGACGAAGGCAAATCAAGATGTAGTGAATTCCTTACCAAATTCAGTTAGAGAATATTCCTCAAATCAGGAAGATTGGGAAGCTGATACTGAAAAAGTAAAACATAGAAGATACCGCCATTACAAAAGACATCGTCGATATTATCGTCATCATAGGCGGTATCATCAAAGGTACAGAAATTATCACCGTCGTAGGCTTTACTATCGCCAAAATATTCATTACCGTAGACGGTATCACAATCAATATAGGAATAGTCACCAAAGAGTTTACGATCCCCTGTACTGTCACTACCTCAGATACTATGACCATCGGTACAGGAATTACCGTCAAGCTTGCTATTAGAAAGTAGGGAGATGAGAAAGACACGGGGATGCGAGGACACAGAGAGTTTTGAATAATAAATCAGGCGTTGCATAACAGGGGGATGAATTTAGGCAGGGGGAGAGATGAGCGTTAGTAGCTAAATCATCCCGCAAATATGCAACACCATAAATCATGATCCGAGTCTGATGTAATATCATGTCCGTTGAAACACTCGTCATTGCGAGCGAAGCGTAGCAATCCCAAAACCCTTGCGATTGCTCCACTTTACTTCGTTACGTACCCTACGAGAAGGCGTTCGACCAACGCAATGACATATCACAAGTAATTTAGCGAACATGATATAACTGCTAACTTCTAACTCATAACTCAGCAACGCCACTTGCAACGGGCAGGCAATCCGTTCGGTCGCCAGACTTGTAGACGCGCTCTGCGCGTCTACAAGCACTTAGTACTATTTTTCTGTTGCAGGGCGATCGCCTGGAGGATGTGGCGGAATCCCTAAAGCTTCAATCAACTTTTCTTCACTCACGCCCAGTTTCGCTGCGGCAGCTTGAAAATTAGGACGAGGAGGAGAACCCGATGGACGCTCTGTAGGCGGATTAGCGGGTACTCCCAAGGCTGCTTTCAATTGGGCTTCTGTAACCCCTATTTTCTGAGCAGCAGCAGCAAAATCAATACGGGGTGGTTTATTGCCAGAGCGATCGCCTGGAGGATGTGGCGGAACTCCTAAAGCTTCAATCAACTTTTCTTCACTCACGCCCAGTTTCGCTGCGGCAGCTTGAAAATCAGGACGAGGGGGAGGGCCGGATGGACGCTCTGTAGGCGGGTTAGCAGGCACTCCCAAGGCTGCTTTCAATTGAGCTTCCGTAACTCCTAGTTTCTGAGCAGCAGCAGCAAAATCAATGCGGGGTGGCTTTTGTGGTCTTCTTGGTTGCTGTTGTTGCTCGTTGGGTGGTGATGAGTTCTGGGCGATTGAATTGGATGGATTGGCTATCGTCTTGCTTGAAACTACAAAACTAAAAGCCCCGATCGCAACAGGAACAGTAGCCAGAATTAATAGTCGCTTCATCTTCATGACAATCAAATTCCTTAAGTTGAGGGTGTAGTGTTGTCTATGCTTCGATTAAGCCAACTAAAAATTACAGTTTGCCTATTGTATTAATTACAGTTTTGTAATTTTATACGAGTCTGGTTAGGTGGGAAAATTAATATCATGAATTATTTAGATAATCATGCACGTCCTGTTTGTGGAAGACGAATCGAAAATTGCCAACTTCGTCCAAGCTGGGTTAAAAGAGCAAGGATTTGTGGTTGATTACTGTGACAACGGTAATGAGGGATACATCCAGGCAATGGACAATGAGTATGATGCGATCGTACTAGACATCATGATACCGGGAAAGGATGGTCTAGCTATTCTTAAGAGCTTGCGACAGGCAGGACGAAATGTGCCGGTGATTTTATTGACCGCTCGCAACGAATTGGACGATCGCCTCGAAGGTTTGAATCTTGGGGCAGACGACTATATTGCTAAACCATTTTTTGTGGAAGAACTAGTCGCCCGCATTCATGCGGTAGTACGTCGGAGTTTTGGCGATCGCCAAAATCTGCTCTGTGTTGGTCCCCTGAAGCTGGATCGGATTGCACGGGAAGTTACCTGCGATGGTCAAGTTGTGGAACTTACCAGCCGCGAGTTCAATCTCCTGGAATACCTAATGCGCTCTCCCGGACGAGTTTTTACCCGCACACAAATCCTAGAACACGTCTGGGGCTATGATTTCAACCCCAATACTAATGTGGTTGATGTGTGTATTCAACGAATTCGCAAAAAAATTGACTCAATTGGTGGGTTGAGTTGGATTGAAAGTGTGCGAGGAGTTGGGTATCGTTTTCGCAATTCTCATTCCTAATTGGGGGATTATTTAAGAGGATGGGGAGCAGGGGAGCAGAGGGGCAGAGGGGCGAAAGAGATGAGGGAACAGAGGAAGTGATTTCTAGCAGTATTTGATTAATCGATATTAGAGAAGCTAATGATTGTTGAGCTTTTAATAGTGAACTTTCAGGCTTTGAGGGCGGAAGTTGAACCTTTAAGCCTAAAGCTTGAACCTTTAAACTCGAAAGTTGCACCTTTGAACTTGGAAGTTGCACCTTTAAACCTGAAGTTTGAACCTTTGAACTCGAAAGTTGCACCTTTGAGCTTGGAAGTTGCACCTTTAAGCCTGAAGTTTGAACCTTTGAACTCGAAAGTTGCACCTTTGAGCTTGGAAGTTGCACCTTTGAGCTTAAAACTTCAAGTTTAACTCTCGACTAATAACCGTGAAACTCCGTTCTTTTCGACTCCGAATTGCCTTGTTGTCTGCCATACTAGCTGGTGGCGCTCTAGCAGGGTTTGGAATTGTATCTTGGTGGCTGATTTACGAGGCTAAAGTCAGTCGCCTTGATGCAAAACTGGAAGCGCAATTGATGCGCCCACCACTAAAAGATTTTTGGCAGCCTTATGAAACCTTATTAGCCTCTCAATTGGGGACAGATGCGGAAACTCCCATCGCCATTTTGGCAATAGATAGGGATGGTAAGACGCTTTATCAATCGGCTAGCTGGCCTGCCGATCTCAACTTGAACGGTTTGTGGCCTTCACTCCCCCAGCTATTACCACCCCCGGATCGGCGGGCAACAGAACAACCTCCACAAAGACCGCCATTCCCTCTTGGTCGTATGCCGAATATGCCGCCGCCTCGTCCTCAATTGGTCACTCAGCGCACGAAAACGGGAATTTGGCGCGTTAGCGCGGCAACTTTTCCCCAGGCCCAATTAGCGATCGCTGTCAGCTTACATACAATCGATCGAGAAATGGTCACGATCCGCGACGTGTTCCTGATTTCGATACCTGTGGTACTCCTGATAGTGGCTGGTGGTGCTTGGGGGCTATCTGGTAGTGCTTTGCGTCCCATCCGGCAGTTGATTGTTGCCATTCAGCAAGTCACAGTCAAAGGATTGGATCAAAGAGTTCCCATTGGGGCAACGGATGTGGAATTTTTGGAACTAATTCAGGTGTTTAACAAGATGCTGGAACGCCTAGAACGCAGTTTCAAGCAGTCTTCACGCTTCAGTGGTGATGCTGCCCACGAACTGAAGACACCGCTGGCGATTTTGCAAGGCGAATTGGAACGCACCATACAACAAGCTGAACCAGGGTCAGAAGTGCAACAAAGCTTGAGTAATCTGCTGGATGAAGTGTGTCGCCTCAGTGGAATTGTGCGAAAACTGTTGTTGCTGTCTCTAGCAGATGCTGGACAAATGAGTTTATATCGGATCGAAGTAGATTTATCCCAGATGCTAGCTGAGATGCTAGAGGATATGGAACTACTAGCACCACATCTGGAGGTGCAAACCAAAATTGCCAGTGGATTGCGGGTGCAGGGCGATCGCGATTTGCTCGCTCAAGTCTTGCAAAACCTGTTGAGCAATGCGATAAAATACAACCTCTCAGAAGGCTGGATGCTGATTGATGCCCGACATCAAGGAAAAACTGTGTTAGTAACCATCAGTAATTCTTCCCCAGACATTGCCGCTAGCGAACGAGAACGCATTTTTGAGCGCTTTTATCGTGGAGATCCAGCCCGAACCCGAAAGATAGAGGGGACAGGATTAGGACTTAGTTTGGCAAGGGAAATCGCCATTGCCCACGGTGGCAACCTCACCCTCGATCGAGCAGTGTCAGGTCAGACTTCATTCACTCTCAGCTTACTAGGGAGTGCTTAGTCCCTTTGAAAGCTATTTTTCTTGATACCCTCCTGCGTAAGTAATTACACACATTGTTTTGTAAACTTTGTGAGTGCCATAAGCAACACCAGCAACTTTGAATGCACTGTTAAAGATATTTTTTCGATGACCTCGTGATGGTACTCCATCATCAATAATCAATTGCATAACAATATCTTGGGCTGTGTTTGGCCCATAACTGATGTTTTCGCCAGCTGTGGTTTGCCATTTACCGTAGCGGCTGATGCGATTAAAGGGGTCGCTGCCATCACTACCATAGTGACCTGTTGCACCTTTTGCCCCCTGGTCTCTAACATGATCTTTTGCGCCCAAAGACATACCTTTGGATGCACTTAACGCACCTACAGACCGGATTGATTTGAGAAATGCGATCGCCTCATTGACTGGTTTTACTCCTTCTTGAGTTCGCAAATAGGTATTACTAGATAGTTTGACGTGGTTGCCTTGGAAGCGCTTTTTATAATTTTCCAGAATAGAGATGTATGCTTTGGGATTTGTCCGCACCTTGGTCATTTCATCGATCACCTGCTGTTCCAAAGGTGATAGATAACTTGTCTTGGCTAACACAGTCGCACTGGCTGTTTGGACTATACCCGGAGTTGATGCTGCTATAGATGAGCTAGGTTGAAACAATTGATAAGAACTGTAGCTTGTCAATATACTCAATATAAACACGCAAGCCTGATTGCGGCGCATTAATTACCTCACAATTTTATACGCAGATATTGGTTTGGCTAATTGATGCACTACAGGCTGATAGTTGCTTAATTAACGCTCTTTTTAAATATGAGCATTAAATTTAGTATAGATTTTATTGTAATATTTTTAACAAGCTAATGTAAAGACTGTTTTGTAAAAAGTGTAATTTATTATCAGTATTTTAGGTAAAAAGTTACATCATCAAACGGTGACTAGTGGGGCGGAGGGGCAGTAGTTATTCTCCTTATCTTCCTCATCCCCTCATCTCCCACCTCCACTCCTGGCAATATTTAAATAAAATTGGCAATATTCAAATAAAAAACTTCACTTAGTTGCTTTGGATGGGTAAACCGATCGCCTTTTTTCTTCTTTTGCTAATAGAACAACTAAAATAGATGTAAAAAAAGATTATAATTTTTTGAATAAAATAGAAATTTAAGAACAATGCTTGTAAAAGCATTTAGGCAAATTTATATTTTTCATACTTGTATATATTTATATATAAAAAATTTTATCAACAGCATATATTTCACATATCCTCTAAAAAATCATCAGAGTCGCAACAGCAGCAGGAATATTTTAAAGAAAAGCCCTAAATGTTAAAAAGTTTGAAGATTGGAACCAAGATTGGATCGGCTTTTGCCATCAGTCTGGGACTTTTAACCACGATTGGTCTAATCTCCTACCAAAGCACTAATGAACTCATTAAAACTTCTTACTGGGAAAAACATACCTACGAAGTGCTTAGTCAGCTCAAAGACCTCAATCTTGAATTAAAAAATGCTGAAACTGGGCAACGCGGTTACATAATTACAGGCGAACAGCGCTATCTAGAACCTTATAACGTTGCTGTTAAAATACTGGATCGAAAAGTTAAAGATCTGCAAAAATTAACAGCAGATAACCCCACACAACAGTTGCGGATTGAAAAGTTGCAGCCACTGGTAAGCAGGAGACTCGCTGTCATGAAACAAGTGATCGACCTGCGACAACGTCAAGGCTTAGAATTTGCTCAAAAGGCTGTCTTGACAGACCAGGGCAAGCAAATAATGGATGAAATCCAGAGTGTAATCCAGGCTATGGAAGCTGAGGAAAATACTCTTTTGAAGCAGCGCTCTAATAAAGCACACGCAGCTGCCCAACAAACTATAGACACTATTACCTACAGTATTCCACTATCATCGTTAATCTTAGCTTTGATCGGATTCATCCTTACCCGACAAATATCAAGACCGCTAAAACAATTTTCTGATGTGTCGGAAAGTATTGCAGGTGGCAATTTATCGGTGAGTTTACCACAGAGCGATCGCCAAGATGAAATTGGCGTGCTGACACGAACTTTCAACGAAATGATTGTTAATCTGCGAAACACAACTCAGCAAAATGACGAACAAAATTGGCTGAAGTCTAATTTGGCTGAGTTTACTCAGATGCTCCAGGGGCAGCGCCATTTAGAAAGTGTGGCTCGTCTGATACTGTCAAATTTAGCACCACTGGTTGGGGCACAGCAAGGCGTTTTTTATCTGATGGATGAGCTTGATAACCAGCCTGTGCTGAAGTTATTTAGTAGTTATGCTTACCAAGAACGCAAACACTTAGCAAACCAATTTCGCTTGGGTGAGGGACTAGTAGGGCAATGCGCCCTAGAAAAGCAAAGAATTCTCTTGACTGAAGTTCCCAATGACTACATCCGCATCAGTTCTGGCTTGGGAGAAGCGTTACCACTCAAGATTATTGTGTTGCCCGTACTCTTCGAGACGGAAGTCAAGGCTGTAATTGAACTTGCTTCTTTTCAGCGCTTTAGCGAGTTGCATTTGATATTTCTAGAGCAATTCAGTAAAACCATTGGTGTATTTTTGAATAATATTGCTGCCAACTTGCAAACTCAGCAGTTGCTGGAAGAGTCCCAAGCCTTAACAGAAGAATTACAACTTCAACAAGAAGAACTCAAACAAAGCAATCAACTCCTAGAAGAGCAAACACGCGATTTAGAAGAAGCGCAATTACTCCAGAGGCAACAGCAAGAAGAGTTGCAGCAGTCTAATGAAGAACTACAGCAGCTGAATGAGGAACTAGAAGAAAAAGCAGAATTACTAGAACAGCAAAACCGAGAAGTTGCTCGCAAAAATCAAGAAATCGATCTGGCAAGGCAATCTTTAGAAGACAAAGCAGAACAACTAATGTTGTCTTCCAAATATAAATCAGAATTTCTAGCGAACATGTCCCATGAGTTGCGAACTCCGCTTAACAGCTTGTTAATTTTAGCAAGGCTGCTGGCAGATAATTCGGTGGGCAACTTGACTGACAAGCAGGTAGAGTATAGCCGGACAATCTACTGTGCTGGAACGGATCTACTAGAATTGATCAATGATATTTTAGATTTAGCAAAAATTGAGTCGGGAACTCTGTCACTAAATATTCAGGAAATCACCTTTGAAGATTTGCAGAAATCTTTGGAGCGGACTTTCGGTCAAACCGCTCAGAATAAAGGACTCAGTTTTGCAATTGAACTGGATGATAATTTACCTCCTACAATTTCTCACGACCCCAAACGCTTGCAACAAATACTGAAAAATCTACTGGCTAATGCTTTTAAATTCACCGAACAGGGGGTTGTGAAATTAAAAATCGGCATAGCCACCGAGTCAGCCCAACCCGATACTTTTGGCAGCAGTACTCCCATAATTGCTTTTGCAGTTAGCGATACTGGTATTGGCATTTCAGCCGAAAAACAAAAGATTATTTTTGAAGCATTTCAGCAGGCAGATGGCACAACCAGTCGTAAATACGGGGGAACTGGGTTGGGTTTATCAATCAGCCGCGAACTGGCTCAACGACTTGGAGGAAGAATTGGAATAATCAGCCAGCCAGGGCAGGGAAGTACCTTCACCCTCTACCTACCCCAGACTTATGCAGGGAATGAGCAAGACACTCAGGAGCAGAAGAGCAGAGGGGCAGAGGGGCAGAAGGGCAGAGGAGCAGGGGAGCCGGGGAGACAACTAACACCAATCCCCAATCCCCAGTCCCCAATCCCCAGTCACCAGTCACCAGTACCCACATCGCCTAATGAAATTGCAGATGATCGCGAGACAATTCAAAGTGGCGATCGCGTCTTACTTATCGTCGATGATGATGATAAATTTGCCCGCATCTTGCTAGATATGGCACGTCAACAGGGCTTTAAAGTGATAGTTGCTCTACAGAGCAAACAAGGTCTGGCACTAGCACGACAGTTTAAACCCGATGCAATTACTTTAGATATCTACATGCCTGGGATGGATGGTTGGACAATGCTAGATCGTCTCAAGCGCGATCCGGAAACTAGACACATTCCCGTACACATATTTTCTGTTGACGACAGAGAGCAAAGAGGATTACAGCTAGGAGCAGTCACCTACCTGCAAAAACCCGTATCTCCCGAAGCGCTGACTGAGGTATTCACTGAAATAAAAGGCTTTATTGAGCGTAAGGTCAAAAATCTCCTAGTAATAGAAGATGACCCCGTGCAAGCCCAAAGTATTATTGAACTGATTGGCAATGGCGATGTCCAGAGTACAGCAGTTGGTACAGGAGCAGAAGCACTCCGGACTTTGAAATCTCAACGATTTGATTGTATCGTATTGGATCTAGGTCTACCTGATATGAACGGGCTGGAATTGATTGAGCTAATTAAGCAAGAATCCAGCTTTTTGAAACTGCCAATTATAGTTTACACTGGCAAAGACTTAACTCGACAGGAAGAAACTCAACTGAGGCGGTTGGCAGAAAGCATCATCATCAAGAATGTGCGATCGCCAGAGCGTTTATTAGATGAAACTGCTTTATTTTTACATCGGGTGCAGTCTAAGTTGCCTAAACCTAAGCGTCAGATGCTAGAGCAACTCCACCAAACCGATCCCGTGCTGACTAATCGGAAAATTTTGATTGTCGATGATGACTTGCGAAATATCTTTGCCCTCACTAGTTTCTTAGAAGGGTATCAAATGCAGGTGCTGTTTGCCGAAAACGGCAGAGATGGCATTGAAACGTTGCAAGCCAATCCTGACACGAATGTTGTGTTAATGGATATAATGATGCCAGAAATGGATGGTTACGAAACCACCCGTGCGATTCGCCAGCAACAGCAATTCCGATCGCTACCAATTATTGCCTTAACTGCCAAAGCTATGCCAGGCGATCGCGAAAAGTGCATCGAAGCTGGAGCTTCTGACTACATCACCAAACCAGTAGATACCGAACAACTGCTTTCACTACTCCGGGTTTGGCTGTATCGTTAGTCAAGAGTGATTAGTTATTAGAGACGCGACGCCAGTCGCTACAACGGGGGGAACCCCCGCAACGCGCTGGCTCATTAATCGCGTCTGTACAGTTGTCAGAAGTTTTATCTCCCCCTGCCTCCCCTTCCCCTCACCATGACAACTCACACTCTGGGACTCGAACCACTCCTGTATAACTACTTACTATCTGTCTGTTTGCGAGAACCAGAAATCTTAACGCAATTGAGGCAGGAAACAACTCAACATCCAATGGGTAGAATGCAGATTGCTCCAGAACAGGGACAACTGATGGCGTTGCTGGTGCAGTTAATGGGAGCAAAGAAAACTTTAGATGTAGGCGTATTTACGGGTTACAGTTCTCTGGTGGTGGCATTGGCTTTACCAACACAAGGTAAGGTAGTAGCCTGTGATGTCAGTGAGGAGTTTACAGCGATCGCTCGTCGCTATTGGCAGCAAGCAGGGGTGGCAGATAAAATCGAGCTGCACATCGCTCCAGCACTAGAGACTTTAGATCGATTGCTAGCAGCAGGCGAAGCAGAAACCTTTGATTTCGCCTTCATTGATGCCGACAAGAGCAACTACGACAACTATTATGAGCGATCGCTGCAATTAGTGCGTCCGAGGGGATTAATTGCGATCGATAATGTCCTCTGGTCGGGAAGGGTTGCAGATCCCCAAGTGCAGGACAATAGAACCAAAAAAATTCGTGCCTTTAATCACAAGCTATATCAAGACCAGCGAGTTAGTCTGAGCTTAGTGCCGATTGCCGATGGTTTGACCTTAGCACTGAAAAATTAGAAATTCAAAATGCCAGAGACTAGCAATTTTTCATTTTTAATTGATACTGTCGCCATTTTTCCTGCTGACGCACTCTTTTATCCTCAGTGAGGCTATCAAAGCAGTAAGTACAGGAAATGCCTTCCTCATACTTGGGAGATGTCTTATCTGCATCAGAAATTGGATGCCCACAACAGAAGCATAACTCATGACTCCCTTCCTCCAAGCCATGACGAACTGCTACTCGTTCATCAAAGACAAAACATTCGCCTTGCCATAAACTCTCTTCATCTGGAACTTGCTCCAAATATTTGAGAATACCGCCTTTGAGGTGATAGACTTCTGCAAAACCTTGGGCAAGCATGAAAGATGAGGCTTTTTCACAGCGAATGCCGCCAGTACAAAACAGGGCCACCTTTTTATGTCTATTGGGGTCAAGGTTGTCGCGAATATATTCTGGAAATTCCCGAAATGATTCAGTTTGAGGATTTTGCGCTCCTTTGAAAGTGCCAATATTCACCTCATAATCATTGCGGGTATCAATAACAGTTACCTCTGGGTCAGAAATCAGGTCATTCCATTCTTGAGGACTGACATAAGTACCAACCAGATCGTTCGGGTCAATTTCAGGTAATCCTAGAGTAACAATTTCTTGCTTCAACCGTACTTTCATCCGCTCAAACGGCGGGATGTCAGTATATGACTCTTTGTATTCTAAGTCTGCCAAACGGGGGTCAGAACGCAGAAAGGTAATAACTGAATCAATTGCCTGACGCGAACCCGCAATTGTACCGTTAATACCTTCTGCCGCTAGCAGAATAGTCCCTTTGACACCTTGCACTAAGCAGTAAGATAACAGGGAGTTTTGTTTTTCGGCAAAGTCTGGCAGCCGCACAAATTTATAAAATGCTGCAACAACTTGGGTATTTTCTTGCTTCATTTCTTTGGCAACGGCACAATATTCGGTTACAATAACGACGGCAGTATTTACCTGCCTTTCTAATTTTACGGGGGTTTAGCTCAGTTGGTAGAGCGCCTGCTTTGCAAGCAGGATGTCAGCGGTTCGAGTCCGCTAACCTCCATATCCAATATTATGGCGATCGCTGCTCTTGAAAATAGAGAGTGGAGAAAATAATTTTCATATCCTCGTTGTAAGATTTCTAACTGCATAAAAAATCGCCCCCTGAATTCAGGAGGCGCGTCACCCCTAAAAGTTATCTACTTTTAGCTTGCAACATACTCTTTGACGTTGGCACGGCGACGGCGTAGGTGAGCAAGAGCTTGATGTTCCAATTGGCGGACGCGCTCACGGCTGAGATTTAATCTCTCGCCTACTTTCGCCAAGGACATTTCGTTGCCATCTTCTAAACCAAAGCGCAGGGTCAAAACTTCTCTTTGTTGAGGAGTTAGTTCTGCCAACAAGGTGTTCAGGTCTTGGCGCAAGAATTCTTGAGTAGTGTAATACTCTGGTGATGGGCCTTCATCTTCCAGCATTTCTTGCAGCTCGGTATCCTGGTTATCACCAACTCGCACATCCAAAGAAACTGGTTGACGCGCCATATTCAGATATTCGCGGATCTGAGCTGGTTCTAGTTCCAGTTCTTTGGCAATTTCGGCAGGAGAAGGCGATCGCCCCAATGTTTGAGCAAGTTCCCGCTGCACTTTTTTGATTTTATTTAGTTTTTCGGTAATGTGGATAGGTAAGCGGATAGTACGACCTTGCTGGGCGATCGCTCGCGTAATTGCTTGGCGAATCCACCAGTAAGCATAGGTCGAGAACTTATAACCCCGTGTCGGGTCAAATTTCTCTACACCCCGCTCTAGTCCTAGTGTTCCTTCCTGGATCAAATCCAGAAATTCCATATTTCGCTTCTGATACTTCTTGGCGATCGCAACCACTAGCCGCAGATTCGCTTCAATCATCTTTTGCTTGGCTCGTTTACCCTGAGCAACTGTCTGTTTCACCTCGGTTTCCGGCTGACGAACGTGGTCAGACCACTCTGGTAAACTCGGTTCGCGATCCAGTTTTTTCGCTAAAGCTTCTTTAGCATCTAGAAGCTTCATCATTTGTTGTACTTGCTTACCATAAACAATTTCTTGCTCGCGGGTTAGCAATGGTACGCGACCAATTTCTCGCAGATAGGTTCGCACCATATCAGCCGTGAATTTGGTGTTGAGGTTTTCGTTTTGGGTGTTAACAGTGGGCATTGGTGCGTTATCCTCTACTCCGTAAACACAATGAATATTTAATAACTAAGCGAATTGAGAAAGGTAGTACATATATCACGGAACATAGGGCGCTACCACAGGAATCTATATTATTACGTCCGTTTTCAAGAAGCGGCTTCCCTGGGATAGGTTCCCCTACCCTCCCTAAATCGTAGATTTTTAATTTTTTAAAAGCACACGCTGGTTTATTCTTGAGAATTCTTTTTTTGAGTCGCTAGCGGTAGGAGGAAAATCCGAAGTCGGTATGAGTTCTACTTTCTTATAGTAAGACAAATTAGGCAAATAGTAAAGTAGCTTTTAGAAGGCTATAAATTATAATGCAAAACTGTCTGGTTGCCAAAAGTTATTTTAAAGTTCCTTGCGATCGCTGACTATATCTATAGTGACGGCAAAACCCCATCTACAGTTGCCTCCTTGTAGCGGGATAACCGAACTTAGCTGACTGTAATGATGGAGGGATGTTACTAATAACTCCTAACCTTCTAAAAACCAAGGTCTGCTTTGGCTAGTTCAGCAGCAGCGAAGACCTCTTCATCTGGCTTTTCTTCCCAAGCTGGATCGCCAATTTCGGCGTAGAAAACTGAGTCATAAGGACGAGTACGCACTACTACTGGCATGGGAACGGCATGACCCAAAATCAAAGCTTGTTGTTTGGAATCTAACTTTGCTAACACTGATCGCAGCCCGCCTGCACCAGACACACCTGTAAAAATTGCATCAATGTCTTTTTCATCATTGAGTAAAGCGGTGATGCGAGTTCCAATCTGGGACATGACTTCATTATCTATCCCTGATGGGCGTTGATCGACTACTAGAAGTGTTACGAAATATTTCCGCAGTTCGCGGGCGATTGTCCCAAAGATTGTACTTTGAACTATTGCGGGGTCAAGAAAACGGTGCGCCTCTTCAATGGTAATCATTAATGGCGTTGGGCGATCGTTGGGATTTTTACTCTGCAAGAACTTATCTGCTTTCTTGACATAATGCTCGTGAATGCGTCGGGTGATCATGTTAGTGACCAACATGTAAGAAAGCATATTCGACTGGGAACCAAACTCTACGACAACGTTTTTCCCAGCTTCTAGGGATTGTAAAATTTTATTAATGTAATTTTGGGGGCAAACCGCTCGCATATACTTTAAACTATCCATACGCAATAGTTTGCGCTGCAATGCCATAATCGAACCTTTATGTCCCCGCTTCTCCTCACAGAACATCTCGATTTCTTCGTTAGTCATATTCAGCAACTGGACAATCCAAGACTTGCCGAATTCGCTGTATAAAATGTTGGCATTATCTAAGGCTGCATCTGAAAGTCCTAAATCTCGACTGCATAACTTTATATCTTCAACTTCAATTTGCTCGTAACTCAAGTAAAGTTCTTGAGAATCGCGCACACCTCGACGTTTTGTTGATTCGGGGTCAAGGGTATAAACTTCGACTTTACCAGGAAATAGTTGTTTTAAACCTTTAACAGTATTAACGTTCTTGCCTTCCGCCACCGCTTCCCAGCCATACTCGGAATGCATGTCAAAAATCAGATTTACAGCAGCATTTTTACGGATAACGCCAGCTAAAAGTAAGCGTGTCAGAAAAGATTTACCAGTACCAGATTTACCGAAAACGCCATTGCTACGTTCTACAAAGCGGTTTAAATCGATACATACTGGTACATCCATATCCAGTGGTTTACCAATGGAGAAATTGCGCCTTTGGGGGTCATCTTCCCAACCAAATACGCGGCGAAAATCTTCTTCACTAGCTTCGTAAACTTGGCTAAAGTGGCTGGGAATAGTTTTAACTGGCAATAATTCCATCGTGGTACTGGTTTGGGGTTGAAATGATGCCAAACCTGTTGTCGATGGAACGAAAGGATTTACAGATTTACCATTTGTTGGTGAGAAAGACTCATCATTTTCGGGGGTGAACATCAACATCGGCGAGAGGTTGATAGTACCGTAGGTACCACTTCCGGCTAAAACTTCTCGTAAAAAAGTGTCTTCCCAACCCGGAGGATTAGCAATAATTCGTGCGTTAGCAGCCCCCAACGCCACATCTGTAAGCATACAGAAAAATCGCGATCGCATCCCTTGCACAACTAAAAACTTACCCACCCGCATATCTTCTACAGAAATATCCGGGTGTAACCTTACTTCTAACCCCCCTGTCAGAGAACCTTGAATTACCGAACCTAATGGTGGTTGTGCCGAATTCATTTAATTAGTCAATAGATAGTTAGTTGTCAGTTGTCAGTTGTCAATAGTTATTCACCTTGTCTTCCTTGTCCCCTTCTTTACCTCATCTCCCACACCATTACTATTCAATTTGAATTGAAGTTGGTACGCTTCCAGTTGTGGTACCGATTAATGGTTTGCGAAATTGGGCATACAGGCGATCGCGCCAGGTGAAAAATGGTTCATAATCGGGATTATTTACCAAAGCAGGTACTCCTTTACCTCTGATGGATGCTGGTAAATCGAGATAAGGTCCTTCAGGGAACTTTAATAATATTGACAAACCTGCCACTGCAAGGTCAGCTAAGGTAGGCTCATCTCCTGTTAAATAGGGACTATCTGCCAACAATAGAGTCAACGCTTCTAAGTCTTGCTTTAAATCCGCGATCGCGGATTTGATGACATCTGGGCTATATCCTACCCCCAAACCCAAAACCGTCAATAGATCGCTGGGCACGCCTTCAACTAAATTTTTCAGTATATCCGGTGTGGATGTAGGTAATAAGGACTTGCGGAAATTTTGATCTTGACTAATGGCAGAAAACAAAGCCTTCCTGCCTTTGATACCTATTGATTCATCCGCCCATTCTTCTATTAATAAAGTTAAACCCCGTTGTTTGGGGTCTTGCGGTATCAGCGATCGCTCAGGATATTTTAAGTCTAAATACTTAGCTATCTCTGTTGAATCCGCAATATATTTATTGCCATCCTTCAATACTGGCACTTGTCGCTGGCCAGTCAGCCGGAAAAGTTCTACTTGTCCAATTCCAGGTGTAACCTCTATTTTCCGGTACTCCAGCCCTTTATAATCTAAAATCAGGCGGACTTTTTCTGAGTATTGAGATAATTCCCATTGGTATAATTCCAGCATGTTGTATACCTTGTACTTAATTGGTGAATCAACTTTATAATTGTATCTTTAGTTCCAGTAATTTTCCTGGTAAAGTAATCAATTTATCGCTAAATTAATTACCGAAATAGTTTATCTTTTTAACTAATTTTTGGCAATTCAGTGATTTTGCCAAAAACATAATTTTTTACTGATTTCAATATCAAATGATTTAGTTAATGAAATAGACTGGTATAAATAAATTTATTTCTTAAGTTCTTTAATTTTACTAATCTTTTTCGTTTCTATGGCTCTTAGTATATAGTTTTTGTGATGTCTTGATTTTATGTATTTAATCTCTGTGGACAGAGATATCTTCTGGATAAGCTCAGATATCAAGAGATTGTCACTTTTTGCTATGTATACAATTTAGCTAATTTGTATATAAATTTACCAATGAGCTAAAATTACTCTGAATATTTCAAACTTGTTGTTATAAAATTACTGCTGATAATATTCCTTTTAGTGGCTCGAATTTTCATAGTGTTTGCCTCGTACAAGCGAGTATTGAAATTTTGCTGAGTATGATAGGTAAGCAAATCTAACAAGCAAATTTACTCAATTCATATTACCTTACTACTCAAGATATATAAGTGCTTAACCATACAAGTAAATAGTACTTCTAGAGGAAAAATCTTACTATAATGGTTAGATTTTTGGCGTAGCTAAATGTTATAAGTCTTTATGTGACGAGTCTAAAATCAAGACAAACAAAATTTATGAAGGCTAATTACAGCAAATTGCTAACAAATTTGGCAAGTGTAGTGGGGGTAGCGGGTGCTAGTCTCCTAATTACTTTACCATCTGGAGCAAAAGAGGCAACAAATCCTAACCCCAGTATTTTTAACGAGGCTCCCTATAATCAGAGTCAACGCATTCTAACAAACACTTCATACACACCGGCTGAGGTTGCTTTAGAAAGAGAAAAAGGCAAAAAACCTAACAAACAACTGTCGCAGACCAGTGGAAGCGGCGCAACAAATCCTAGACCTAGTATTTTCAACGAGCCTCCTTATAATCGTGGTAGTCGTACTACACCTAGTGAAACTGCACCAACCCCTACCACCCCAGAAGCCACACCCCCAACACAAGTACCGTCTACTGAGACACCCACCCCAACACCATCACAAGGGACAAGCAACACTCAAGGCAAAACCTTGTTAGCATTAGCAGAGTCAAACAGCTCCTTTACAACCCTCACCAAGGCTTTAAAAGCAGCTGGATTGACAGGCGCTTTCCAAGGCAAAGATAACTTAACCGTTTTCGCACCCACTGATGCTGCATTTGCCAAATTGCCACAAGACGCTGTACAAGATTTATTAAAGCCAGAGAATAAAGAAGTACTGGTCAAACTCCTTACTTACCATGTTGTAGCTGGTAAGGTGTTATCTACAGATTTGAAGTCTGGCGAAGTGAAAAGTCTTGAAGGTGGTGCAATCAACGTCAAAGTCGATCCTACTACTGGCGTGACAGTAAATGATGCCAAGGTTGTTCAAGCCGATATCCAAGGTAGTAACGGTGTTATCCATGCAATCGACCAAGTGATTTTACCTCCTGACTTGTAGTTTGACAGTAAAGGTAATACCATTTTGGATTTTGCGAAAAAGGAAGTAAGGGTTTAAGATCCCCACTCAATTGAAGATTGAGTGGCTTCAATTCAGGAGGAGCGTGAATCTCCTTCTGAGTTTTTATTTCTGCCTTTTTCAATGTATTTATTTTATTAATAATATTTATTTCATATACATTCTTTGTTTGACATTGTTCTAAAGTCAATTTTTCTAAATTCTATCCATGTAAATAAAAAAATTATTAAATAAATTAGTATTTCTACATAAGTTCCACCATAACCGCACCGAAGCAATCCAAAAAAAATTGCAAAAACATGTTGCAACGGGAGCAACACGATTTTGTGAGATGATAAACCTGGGGAGGCTGGAAAACTGGGAACTTGACCAGACTCCAAAATGCATATATTTAAGTAGAACGGCTGAAATAATTCACGCTATGTCATTGCGAATGGAACAAAGTGGAATGAAGCAATCGCAAGGGTTATATTGATTTTACATTCTGTTACATAGCTAGGTTTATTTTCACCGACTTACTTATTATCCAACAAGGATATTACTTATTTATTTAGAATAAAAATTATTTTCTTTTCTCCCTCAGGTCAATTCACGACGATCTCACTATGAGCGTGTTGCTCCCCATCCATCTTGCCAAGTAATTTCTGTGCGATCGCTCTTGCGGTGTGTTTTTTGGCAATAGTAACCGCTAAGTAGTTCAAGGATGAAGTGCCTGAAATTTAAGCATTCACAAAAAGTTTGATATGACCTTTTCTGGCTAAATAATACAAAAAATATTGAATATTTTTGAAAATCCTAACTATTAAAGACTTTTTCAGATTGTATTTAGTTGATGAAAAAACTAATTTAACATTATAAACCAACATAAATAAATATCACTAAGCATCAAACTCAACTTAGGCTCTAATGTTATTTGCTTTGCACTGTTGCTGTCATGGGATACAAGTTTTAGTGCCTTTGTCTGTATGGACTGCTATAGCCGAGCAATACTTGTTTTCGACTCTCCCCAATTATCTCAATGCTGTAAATTCAGAACTTACAGCATTACCCGATTATGCTGGTGCTGATTGACTTTCAAGGACACTCAAGCATTGAACAACTATATGGGCCAGCTTTGACCGTGACTTTGACCCTGATAAAGCGATCGAGAACACTCCGAGTGCAAACGACAAGCGTTTGTTGCTTAAATAGCATTAAAATACTCAGGTAAATTTAGTGTATTAGCGGATGAATCTGAAGACTTGGCAGTGGGGTAGCTCAACGGTTAACTGTACTCATGTCAGGGTAGCGATCGCCGGCGGTAATACCCTTTAGTGCTACTGCTTCAATTCGACTGAGGTCATCTGTATTTAGAACAATCCCAGTAGCTGCGATGTTATCTTCTAAATAGGTGCGTCGCTTGGTACCAGGAATTGGCACAATATCTTCACCTTGAGCCAATAGCCATGCTAAAGCAAGTTGACTAGGTGTGGCTGCCTTTTCATCAGCTATTTCCTTAACTTTTTCCACTAATTGCAGATTTGTATAGAAATTCTCACCCTGAAAACGCGGGTTATTTCTACGGTAATCATCTGCTGCAAGGTCTTCAGGACGAGTAATCGCTCCCGATAAAAATCCACGACCAAGAGGACTGTAAGCAACAAAGCCAATTCCTAGTTCCCGTACAGTAGGTAAAATTTCATCTTCTGGGTCGCGGCTCCACAAAGAATACTCTGTTTGTAGTGCGCTAATAGGGTGAACAGCCTGCGCTCGTCGAATTGTCGCCGGAGCAGCTTCTGACAGTCCCAAATAGCGTACTTTACCAAGCTGTACTAACTCTTTCATTGCTCCTACGGTATCCTCAATTGGCACGTTTGGATCGACTCGATGTTGATAGTACAAATCGATCGCCTCTACTCCCAAACGTTTGAGTGAAGCATCGCAAGCTTGATGAACATATTCGGGCCTGCCATTAATTCCCTTCCAACCACCATCTTCGCTACGAACATTGCCAAACTTGGTTGCTAGTACTACTTGCTCTCGACGTTCCTTAATTGCTCTACCTACTAATTGCTCATTGGTAAACGGCCCATACATATCTGCCGTGTCAAAGAAGTTAACCCCAAGTTCTAAGGCACGATGGATGGTGGCGATCGCTTCAGATTCATCACGACCGCTATAAAACTCAGACATCCCCATACACCCAAGTCCTTGTTGAGACACTTCCAATCCCTGCTTGCCTAACTTTACAATTTTCATCTAACAGTCTCCTAATTAGTAATGAGGAAGATAAAAACAAGCTCTTCAGCATTATCCCTCTCCCTCTAGCCAAGTCATCTATTCTTAGAGGTACTTTTTAGTACAACATAGGCTAAGTTAAGTATTGAATGTACTGCCTCCTCTGCTTTGCAAGTCTTTGAGAGGCGATGGCAAGATCCTGGAGCTACCGAATATGAGAGGACTTTACGCGTATACATCGACAAAGCTTGATTGAAATGTTAAAACTGACACTTGAGGTCAAATTTCTTTCTTATTCAAGATTTTGACGAGTATTAAAAGCGATCGATACACTTTCTTCTTGTTATTCAAGGACATTGGAGAATTGGATGGTCAAACCGGGAATGAGATTTAAATCATTTCATACTGCCAGACAACACTTATTGGCTATGAAACAATGCATATGATTTGCAAGAGGTCTGTTGATATTGAGGGGCACGACAAATTTATTGCCCACATCTTTAAAAAAACTGTATAAAACTTGACACTTCATTAGGTTTTCATACACTCAGTAAGTTTTTGCAACCCAACCAGACATAAAAGGGTTAGCCACTTTAACACGCAACCACTTATACCGATTCGCACACAAAACCTAAAAATATTTTTGTCATGCATAAAATAATGTGGAATTGTTGAAATAACATTTGTAGCTAACTTAAGTTCTTCTCTTGCAAAAACTTTTTTTGGCTTGGATATGCATATATAGCTTTTACTGCCTCTATATATTTAAAGTTGATATTCTTAAAGGAGACTTGGATGATTGCTTGCAAACATGAATTGACAGATACAGCATATAATTTTTCAACTTTAATTGAGTTATTACAATACAGAGCCATTTCTCAGCCCGCTCGAACTGCTTATACTTTTTTAGTAGATGGAGAAACTGAAGAAGTCAGCATTACTTATCAACAGTTGGATGAACAAGCGCGATCGCTTGCAGCACATCTACAGTTTTTCAATGCTAGCGGTGAACGGGCATTACTTCTTTACCAGCCAGGTTTGGAATATATTATTGCTTTTTTTGGATGCTTGTATGCTGGCGTTATCGCTGTCCCAGCTTATCCGCCTCGATTTAACAAGCCTATGCCAAGACTACAAGCAATTGTGGCAGATGCTCAGGCCAAATTTGCACTCACAACAACATCTATCTTATCTAACCTAGAAAGACAGTTTAGCCAAAATCAAGATTTGGCAGCTTTGCATTGGCTAGCTACTGATACTATCGCCAACGATATCATCCAGACATGGCAGCAGCCTCAGATTGCCAGCAATACACTAGCTTTTCTCCAATACACTTCCGGCTCAACAGGTAACCCAAAAGGTGTAATGGTAAGTCATAGTAATTTGTTGCAAAATTCGGCTCTAATTAAACAATGTTTTCAACACGATACTCATAGCCAGGGTGTAATTTGGCTACCGCCATATCACGACATGGGATTGATTGGTGGAATCATACAACCTCTATATAGTGGTTTTCCTGTTGCACTGATAGCACCAGTAACTTTTTTACAAAAGCCTTTCCGTTGGCTACAAGCTATTTCCCGCTACAAGGGAACTACTAGCGGTGGCCCTAATTTTGCTTACGACTTATGTATTCGTAAGATTACCCCAGAACAGATAGAAAGTCTTGACCTCAGCAGTTGGGATGTGGCTTTCAATGGAGCTGAAACCGTCCGTGCTGAGACACTAGAGAAGTTTGCAACAACTTTTGAGCCATGTGGCTTCCGTCGGGAAGCATTTTATCCTTGTTACGGAATGGCTGAAACAACTTTATTGGTTTCTGGGGGATTAAAGACAGAAGTACCTATTGTTCGTCATGTGAATGGGGTAGCCTTAGAGCAAAATCGCGTAGAAGCATCTAGTAAAGAAAATGTGCGAACAATTGTCAGCTGCGGTCAAGTATGGTCTAACCAAGTAGCGATCGTCGATCCCGAAACTTTAACTCAGTGTCCATCCAATCGAGTCGGAGAGATTTGGGTATCAAGTTTGAGCGTAGCAAATGGCTATTGGAACAACCCTTTAGAAACAGAAAAGAATTTTCATGCATATTTAGGAACTCAAGGCCCGTTTCTACGCACTGGAGATTTGGGATTTTTACAAGATGGTCAGTTGTTCGTTACAGGGCGAATTAAAGATGTAATTATTATTCGAGGTCGAAACTATTATCCCCAAGATATTGAACAAACAGTTAGCCACAGCCATCCGGCATTACAACCTGCTGGTAGTGCAGCATTTGCAGTGGAAATCAATGATGAAGAACGTCTGATTGTTGTGCAAGAAGTGGAGCGAAATTACTTACGGAAGCTAGATGTGCAAGAAGTAGTAGGAAGTATTCGTCAAGCAATTGCAGAACAGCAAGATCTACAAGTTTTCGCAGTAGTGTTGGTCAAGCCTGGAAGCATTCCGAAAACTTCTAGTGGGAAAGTTCAACGCTATGCTTGTCGCACTGGTTTCTTGAATGGCACTTTAGATGTGGTAGAAGATTGGAGCGAGCATCCTCAAGGTAAAGCAAAGTTTCTACATTTAAATGCCGAAGTTGAATCGCTTTTGCAACAATTGCACAGTTCAAAGCAGTAAATACTGGCTGATTTGTGTTAATTGTGCCATAACAAAAATTATCAGAAAACTATTGAGAGCTAAATATATGGAAATCCAAAACACTGAACTTAGTCAAATACACATTTCAACAGATATTTATCCTATTTACACCCAAATAAATGCCCAAAATAAGCCGCAGACAGCATCAGAAATTCAAGCTTGGTTAGTTTCTTATCTGTCTGAATTACTAAAAATTGACGCGGATGACATAGATACAAGTATCCCTTTCGATCGCTATGGTCTTGACTCTTCGACGGCTATAGGTTTGACAGGCGATTTAGAGGATTGGATAGGATATAAAGTTGACCCTACATTACTATACGACTACCCTACAATTGAGCTTATAGTTAAACATTTGAGCGAAGAATATTAATCCAACTAATCTACATTTAAAGCTGAATTGAACACCTCATCACTACATCTTGAATTTACAAGTATTGCCAAACCTGTATTGAATTAATCATCTCGGTCATTCATTAACCAGGAAATGAATAAACACACTAATGTACAGAAAATGCAGAATTCAAAAGCGGAATCTATAGCTATTATTGGTATTGGCTGTCGTTTTCCTGGTGCTAGTAATCCAGAAGCTTTTTGGCAACTATTGCATAACGGGATAGATGCTATTACTGAAGTACCATCAGACCGTTGGAATATTGATAGTTTTTACGACCCAGAGTTATCTCAACCAGGAAAGATGAATACTCGTTGGGGTGGTTTTCTAGAGCATGTGGATCGATTCGATCCGAGTTTCTTTGGCATTTCTCCCCGCGAGGTGGAACGAATAGATCCTCAGCAAAGGCTCGTGTTGGAAGTGGCTTGGGAAGCCTTGGAAAATGCTGGAATAGTCCCAAAAAAGCTTGCTGGCAGTCATACTGGTGTGTTCATGGGTGTCTGTAATGCTGACTACCACAGACTTCTGTATAGAGATTTTTCCAGCATAGATGCTTACTATGGTACTGGTACTTCTCCTGGCATAGCTGCCAACCGCTTATCCTATATGCTAGACTTGCGCGGTCCGAGTATAGTCATAGATACAGCTTGCTCCTCTTCACTGGTTGCTGTACACTTTGCCTGTCAAAGTTTGCAAAATCGAGAGTCAAATCTCTGTTTAGTTGGAGGTGTGAACCTCATTCTGTCCCCAGAACCAACTATCATTTTTTCTCAAGCAGGCATGATGGCTGCTGATGGTCGTTGTAAAACCTTTGACGCCACTGCTGATGGGTATGTGCGGGGGGAAGGTTGCGGCATAGTTGTTCTGAAGCGCTTATCAGATGCGCTGCAAGATAAAGATAATATTCTGGCAATCATTCGCGGTTCAGCAGTTAACCAAGATGGTTTGAGTAATGGCATTACTGCACCGAATGGCCCTGCTCAACAAGCGGTTATTCGGCAAGCTCTAGAAAACGCACAGGTACAACCAGACCAGATTAGCTATGTTGAAGCTCATGGTACTGGTACTTCTTTGGGAGATCCGATAGAAGTTAAATCTTTGAAAGCTGTACTGATGCAGGGACGCAATTCAGAGCAGCACTGTTGGATTGGTTCGGTAAAAACCAATATTGGTCATTTGGAAGCTGCGGCTGGGATTGCTGGACTAATCAAGGTAGTACTCTCATTACAACATGGAGAAATTCCACCGCATTTACATCTCAAAGAGTTAAATCCATATATTTCTCTGCAAGGCACAAGTTTTAATATCCCGACACAGCCCCAGTCTTGGTCAGCTGGGGAGAAGCCACGTTTGGCTGGGGTTAGTGGCTTTGGGTTTGGCGGGACTAATTGTCATGTGATTCTCGAAGAAGCTGCTATACCTACTGCGATCGCTAACGATATCGATCGCTCTTCACATCTTCTGACTCTATCAGCTAAAAATGAACAGGCTTTGGAGGAAATAGCCCAAAGTTACATAGACTTTTTAGCCTTGCATCCGCAAGTATCCCTGGCAGATATCTGTTTTACTGCTAATGCGGGGCGATCGCATTTTGAGTATCGTCTAGCTGCGATCGCCCGATCGCATGTACAGTTGCAAGAAGCTCTCAGCGCTTTTGTTCCTACCAAAGCCAACACCAAAAAGCGTCCCAAGATAGCCTTTTTATTCACCAGTCAAGGCTCTCAGTATCTAGGTATGGGTCGTCAACTCTACGAAACTCAACCTACTTTTCGACGCATTTTAGACCGCTGTGACGAAATTTTGCGCCCATACTTGCAAGAGTCATTACTCAAAGTACTTTACCCCGAACCTGGAAAAACTTCCTTACTAGACCAGACAGCTTACACTCAACCAGCTTTATTTGCTATAGAGTATGCCCTAGCAGAGCTTTGGAAATCTTGGGGTATAGAACCCACTGCTGTTATCGGTCATAGTGTTGGGGAATATGTTGCTGCTTGTATAGCTGGAGTTTTTAGCCTAGAAGATGGTTTAAAGCTGATTGCCGAGCGAGCCTCTTTAATGCAGTCATTACCTCAAGATGGGGCAATGGTAGCTGTATTTGCTGATATAAATAAGGTGACAGCAGTTATTCAACCCTACGCTCAAGAAGTCTCCATTGCCACAATTAACGCTCCTAATAATATTGTTATTTCGGGCGAGCGATCGCCAATAGCTGCGATCGTTGATTCCCTAACCACAGAAAATATTGAGACTAGACAATTAAAAGTTTCTCATGCCTTCCACTCTCCCTTATTGGAACCGATTCTGGATGTATTTGAACAAAAAGCCAGCCAAATTAAATTTCAAGCGCCGCGTTTGCCTCTAATTTCTAACCTGACGGGTGAAATGATGCCATCAGGATATATCCCCGACGCTAACTATTGGCGACGGCATACACGCGAAGCCGTGAAATTTATGGCAGGGCTGCATACTTTGTTTGAGCAAGGCTATGAGCTATTTATCGAAATCGGCCCGAAACCCATTTTGTCTAATCTAGGCAAGCTTTGTCAGGGAGACAGAAAAGCCATTTGGTTATCTTCTCTAGCCCCAGGCAAAGATGATTGGCAAATACTACTAGAAAGTTTATCTACCCTGTATCTACGAGGGGCAGATATTAATTGGATAGGATTTGATAGCGATTACTCACGCCATCGATTAGCTCTCCCTACTTATCAATTCCAGCGCAAACGTTATTGGATTGAAGCAAAAGATTTATCTATGAACAATACACAATTAAATGGCAATACATCTGAGGCTCATCTAAATACATCCTCTAATACACAACAACAAACAATCCTTGCCGAATTGCATTCTGTAGTAGCAAAATTATTACAATTAGAGCAGCAGGAAGTAGATGTTGATGCTCCTTTTCTAGAAATGGGTGCCGATTCCATAGTTCTGATTGATGCGGTACGCACAATTGAAAACAATTATGGAATCAAGATTGCAATTAACCAATTATTTGAAGAATTAACAACTATTAGAGTATTAGCTCAATACATAGACAAAAATTTAGTGACTCCACCGACAGTCACAGCTGAAGGATCGCCACAAACAGAAGCGATCGCGATCGTACCCCACAAGCAAGTAGAAAGCAGAACACCTGAGACAGTCCTAGAAGCAATAATGATGCAGCAACTGCAAGTGATGTCTCAGCAATTGCAGGTCTTGCGTGGTAATGAACTATCTCCAACCAATTCATCTGCTCATTCCACAGTCACAATTTCTGTTCCTCAGCCAAAAACTACTGAACGTAAACCTGAGCCGACTCAAACACCGCCTAAACCAGCTTCAGCGCTACCTCCTTGGGGAGTTGCCGAACTCCGCGCTAGAGGACTGAGTCCACAACAAAAGCAGCACCTAGAATCACTGATTGTTCGCTATACCAAGCGGACTCCCCAATCCAAACACTTAGCACAAACTTATCGACCAACTTTGTCCGATAACAGAGCTTCCGCAGGCTTTCGTTTATCTACCAAGGAAATGCTCTACCCAATTGTCGGAGAACGTTCCCAAGGTTCGAGAATCTGGGATATAGATGGCAACGAATATATAGACATCACAATGGGATTTGGTGTAAATATCTTCGGTCATCAGCCTGCTTTTGCGATTGAAGCTCTAAAAACTCAGCTTGAACAAGGTATACAATTAGGGCCGCAAACCAGTCTAGCTGGAGAAGTTGCTCAGTTAATTTCTGAACTGACTCGTATGGAGCGAGTGACTTTTTGTAATTCCGGAACCGAAGCTGTGATGACAGCACTGCGTCTAGCGCGGACAGTCACTGGTCGTCAGAAGATTGTTGTATTTGCAGGTTCTTATCACGGTCACTTTGACGGAACTTTGGGAATTACCCAAGCAGAACGCCCCAACGCAGTACCCATTGCTCCAGGTATCATGCAGGGTATGGTTGCAGATGTTTTAGTTCTAGATTATGGCAAACCAGAATCATTAGAAGTTTTACAAGCCCATGCTCAGGAACTTGCAGCAGTTTTAGTTGAACCCGTGCAAAGCCGCCGACCCGATTTACAGCCTAAAGAATTTCTTCAACAACTGAGAAAGTTAACCCAGGAATCAGGTATCGCACTGATTTTTGACGAAATGATTACGGGCTTTCGCCTTCATTCCGGTGGAGCGCAGGCATGGTTTGGGATTAATGCAGATATTGCAACTTATGGCAAAATCGTCGGCGGTGGAATGCCCATAGGTGTGGTAGCTGGCAAATCAATGTACATGGATAGTATGGATGGCGGGGTATGGAACTATGGGGACGCGTCTTATCCTCAAGTAGGAACAACATTTTTTGCTGGTACGTTTTGCAAGCATCCTCTGGCGATGGCTGCTGCAAAAGCAGTACTTGAGCAACTGAAGATGCAAGGTTCTGTTCTGCACGAGCAATTAAATCAACGAACATCGCAGTTAGCTGCAACACTCAACGCTTACTTTGAACGAGAAGATGTACCTATTCGGATTGTGCATTGCGGCTCTCTATTTCGTTTTTCCTTCAAGAATAATCTAGATTTGCTGTTTTATCATCTGCTAGAAAAAGGTGTTTATATTTGGGAAGGACGCAACTGTTTTCTATCTACGGCACATACTGATGCAGACATTGAGTATTTAATCCAGGCAATCAAAGATAGCGTCCAAGAACTGCGTCAGGGGGGTTTTTTGCCCCCAAGTGGGAATCAAGCGCCAAAAAGCGAGCGGGAACGAAATAGTAAAGCCGTTGATTGGTATCCACTGAGCGATCCCCAAAAACGATTTGTACGTTTGGCTAAATTAGCGCCGGGAGGAAAACAAGCTGGTAATATTGGCTGTTGCATTCAGTTTGAGCGAAACTTTGATAGTAAGCTTTTACAAAAAGCTTGGCAAGAACTATTAGCTCGTCATGAATGTTTGACCAATGTTATAGATATTAATCAGGAAAAACAGAAATCAGCAGGAGCAACAGCCAACTCTTTTATCGAGATTAATCTGTCAAATCTGCCAAATCCGAGTTTAGATGATTTGTTAGCAGAACAAGCGCGTCAAGAGTTCGATTTAGCTAATAGCACGTTAGTGAAGTTAATTTTAATCAAAGGCGATCGCTCGCAATCCTATTTATCTTTAGTTGCCCATCATAGCGTTAGTGATGGTTGGTCATTTGCAGTGTTGTTTGAAGAACTATTCGCGCTTTATCAAGCCTATGAAAAAAACCAAACTCCTAACTTAGCTTTGCCACCAAGTTATCAAGATTATGTTACTAATGAATCCGAGCGACTTTCAGAGCGATCGCTGCAATATTGGATAGACCAATACATCCAGCATCCTCCTGATAATTTGTTGACTGTAGCGAACCATGAGGTCGACAATTTTGCTGGGAAGAGGCTGCGTCGTGTAGTGACAATGCCATCAATTAAACCTAAGCTAAAACAGCTAGCAAAAAGTAATAAATGTACGACCTTTATTCTTTTATTTGCTTTGTTTCAATCTTACCTACATCAAACCTACAAAAAAGAACGATTTAGCGTGGCAGTTCCTGTAGCTAATCGCCAGTTTAAACAAGGTACATCTTTAGTGGGTTGCTGTGTAAATTTATTGCCTCTTATTTGTGGCGAGCAACCTTGGTCAGATAAATTGGAAGTCCTAACTCAAAATGTAAAAAATAATTTTGTAAAAGCTATTGCTCAGCAAAATTTCGGTTATATTCAATGGCTAGAAGCTATCACAGAAAAATTCCATCAACCAGGATATCAGCCCATACAAGTAAGCTTTAATCTAGAACCACAATTAGTTTTCTCGGATGTGGACGCTCAAATTGCAGATGTGCTAACTTTACCAATTAATTATGTTGAATTTCCACTAATGCTGAATATTTGGGAACGTGAAAACAGTTTACAAATAGAGCTTGATTATCAGGAAATGTATTTTATTCAGGCTCAAGCTGAAACATTATTAGATAACTTTGTGTTGATGATTCAACAACTGCTAAACCCCAGTTCTAAAAAGCCAGCTTCGTTTGTTATTAAGTTGGCTAGTTGATGCAGTCTAACAGCAACCTGTGACGAAATATTGCTAATTATTTATGAAGTAAAGGCTACGAATAATTAGTTCTTAATATTTCATCCCAATTCTCCAAAACCATGTTAAACATGAATCTCCGTGTCATCATCTGTAGCCATCTTCAAGAGAAAAAGTATTGATTGTAGCCACTCTCATTTCGACTAATACTAGTTAATCAAGGTTATATTTTCATGAATGAACTGCATCATTGGCATCCAGTGTTACTCAGTAAATTTCTCAAACAAAAACCAGTAGGTATCCAACTTTGTGGGCAAGAAATTGCACTGTTTCGGACAAAAAATGGAGAGATAGGAGCTATTGAAGATTCTTGTCCGCATCGCAGAATGCGATTGAGTAATGGATGGGTTGAGGGAAATAAGCTGGTATGTCCTTATCACGGTTGGAATTACGAAATTGATGGTACCGGACATAGTTGCAGCACTCCCAATCTTAGACCCTGTGCCAAAAGTTTTGATGTCGTAGAAAAGTACGGTTTAATTTGGGTGCAAGCGACAGGAAGTCAAGCACAATTTCCCAATATTGACTTTCCAGACTACCACCTGGTTTGCGCTTTAGAGCATCACGTACATGTGCCTTTAGAACTTTTAGTTGATACTAATAGCGAGATAGAACATGCTGCATTAGGTCATACCTTTTTTGGTCACGCACTTTCTCAAGTATCTGAAGTAGAAGTGAAATTTGATTTTAGTGACCCAGAGGTAACGCGTCTAGCAGAAAAAATGCCACAAAAACCTTTACCAGGAATTCTAGAAAAACTTTTTAGCGTTAATGGTAGCGATCGCTTCTTCGATCAAATTGAAATTCGCTTCTCCCCTGTCCACAAAACCTCGCAACTGTATTGGGAAAACGAGCAAACTGGTCAACGCCGTAAAGAACAATTACGCTCAGTTTACTTCTTCACTCCCGTGAACGAACGAGAAACTAAATGGATATCACTATACTACATTACTGCTCCACGTTGGGGAATATTTTTATTTAATCTACTGCAAAAGCCAATTTTGACAGCAATCATGAACCACGAAGGCAATCGGGAAAAGCATGTTCTAGAGGCGCTTGCAGATAAACGCGTGGAGTTAGACGGTATGTGTTTGGGACGACTCGACCAAGCGATCGTCGAAAATCGTCAACGCATTCAACGGATTTACCGAGGACAAGAGCAGGGAGTAGCCAAAGCAATGGCAATCTCATAATTTACATCATTTATTTATGAAATCCTCAACTTTAGCAACAGATGAAGCTAGAAGTCCACCTTTAGATTTGAGATTTCTTTTCTACTGCAAAACCTCTTCATCAAACATCGTTCTTAATTTCAACAGGAGTTTATTATGGATCGTCAATTAAGTGCCCGCGAACTTGGTCGTCAAGCGATTATTAACACTGTACCTGAATCCGAGTGGCAACAAAACTGGCAATTTTCTCGCGCTTTGATTGAGGAAATTAACAGCCACCGAATTATGAGCCATCCAATTATGCAGGCTTTAAATGGAGGTCAATTGAGTTTTGAACAAATGCGGGTTGTGCATCTGGAGTTTTTCCATGCTTTTGCTCAAGTATTTACAGATGCAGTTATCCAAGCTATGTTTACAGCTTCTCAGTTGGAGTCTCGTTTGGGACCTGCGGCTAAACCTTCAGCTCGGTTTTTACTACAGTTTAATTTGCTAGAAGAATTAGGATTTAAACCCGGTTTTGGCTCTGATGGCTCTTATGAAGGTAATCCGAATGGAGCGCATTATGCTCAGTTCTGTGATACTTTGGCAAAATTGCATGTTGACCCCAAAAAAATTAATCAATATGTACCAATGGCATCGTCCTTAGCTTGTCGCGCTACCTTTGAAAGCTGTTACGGCGATCATTTACTCATGACTACGCTGTTAGCAGTGTCGGAAACTGTATTCCACGATTATGCCGGTATTTGGGCAACTGGTGTAGCTCAATCGACCGATATTGATGTGACTAAAGGCTATCACAGCATTCACGTCGAAGATGAAACCGGTGTCTCAATTGAAGATGGTCATTCTGAAGATGCTTGGATTTTATTCTCTCAAGCCGTGACCAGCGATCGCTATGATGTAGTTAAACATCATATCTATGTTTGGTTAAATACTTGGACTGCTTTCTTGGATGATTTGTTAGCAGGTCGTTTTTTGCAAAACCAACCGCAAGCTGCTTAAGTAAAGCCTAATTTACTGCGGGGCGATCGCAACCTGTCGATTTTGATAATAGTGGTTTACCTAAAAGCCGACCGCTGATAGGTAAACCATTCACAAAACATATCGAATCAAAATTCGTGATTATATGAAGTTTCAGCAAACATTTATCTTTCCGTTGCACGTACAACTAGAAGATTTAGATGTTAATGGAGTTGTGCATCATCCAACTTTTCTGAAATACCTAGAACGCGCTCGTTATCATAGCATCAAAGAATGTGGTTATAGCTGGGAAAAACTTCTATCTTTGGATTGCACTTTTGTTGTCTCAGAAATTCATGCTAACTATTTAAAACCTGCTTTGATTGATAGAGAATTATTTATACTTGGTCGAGTTGTTGGTGTCGGGAAAACTAGTATTAAGTTTTATCAATCTATAGTTACATATTTACCAACTGATGTTGAAATAGAAGCGACTCAAGAAAGATTATTTTCCTTGCCAGAAACAATTTTTTCAGCCCAAATTAGACTTGTTTGTATTGATGTCAAAACTGGTAAACTCAAATCAATTCCTCAAGAAATACAACAATTAATTATACCCGATCCAAATTTATTGACTAAATACCCACAAAATAGAGATACACGATTAGTAATTAAGTAGTAAAACATGTGGATGCTGATATTGAAATAAGTGCAGGCGCTAATAAATGATTAATCAATCAGCGAATCACAAAGAAGCAGATTTGTCCCTACCAGTGACTTCCCCGCCGCTTGTGGATTCTCCAGAAAATGTACCTTTATCTGAAGTTCCTCAACAAAAGCGTAATCTTTATCCTTTAATATTTATGCTGCTCAGCTTGTTAGTAGCTGGTGTAGGTTTATTAATTTGGAAATTCTTAGCAAATCCTTCAGCAGAACAATTACGGATCAGTGGCCGCATCGAAGGTTATGAAACTGATATAGGAGCAAAAGTAGCGGGAAGAATTGAGTCAGTAGCGGTAAGAGAAGGAGATGCAGTTCGCAAAGGGGAGGTACTTGTCAAACTAGATGACGCAGAGATTCAAGCACAACTGTTGGGTGCAGCCGCCCGTGTAGATGCTAGCCAGCAGCAAGAACAGCAAGCACGGTTGCAAATTAATCTGATGGAAAGTCAGATTTTGGAAACTCAGCTATCTGTGCAGCAAGCACTAGGAGATGCTAGAGGCAGAATTTTTCAAGCAGAGTCGTCGTTAGCTTCAACTCAAGCACAATTAAATCAAGCGATCGCCCAATTAGAACAAGCCAAATCCGAGTTGAAACTTGCACAGCTAAATCGCGATCGCTTTGCCACTTTAGTAGCTGAAGGTGCTGTCCCCAAACAACAATTCGACCAAGCTCAAACGAGTTGGGAAACTGCGATCGCCACTGTAAAATCACAGCAAGCGGCAGTAGATTCGTTTCGTAAATTAGTCAACTCTGCCCAAGGTCAATTAACACAAGCCCAAAGCACAGGTTTAAATCCCTCAATCCGTAACACACAGCTAGCAGGATTACGCACACAACTGGCACAAGCGCGTTTGAAATTAGCAGCAGCCCAAGCAGATGTCGTCAATAATAAAGCTGCCCAACAAGAAATTAAAACCAAAATTGCCGACTTGAATGTCATCAGTCCAATTGATGGCATTGCGATTAGTCGTAGTGTAGAACCAGGGGCAGTAGTCACCACAGGTAAAACTTTATTGACGGTGATTGACCCCAATACCATTTATCTGCGTGCTTTTATTCCGCAAGGCGAAATTGGCAAAGTCAGTATTGGTCAGCGGGCTAAAGTATTTTTGGATTCAGCACCCAAACAATCCTTAGAGGCCAAAATCGCAGCGGTAGATACTCAAGCCTCCTTTACTCCAGAAAATATTTATTTTCAGCAAGACCGGGTTAAACAAGTGTTTGGTGTCAAAATCAGTATTGATAAACCTGCTGGTTTGGCTAAACCAGGAATGCCCGCAGATGCTGAAATTGATATTTTATCAACAGCGCAAAAATAACCGAATTTTGGATTGAATAATCCAGAATTGTTCAAACAATTAACTATTATGAATACCATCGCCTCAGCAACTGGTGGAAATAATTTACTCACTCATAGTCACAACAGTACAGAAGTTATTCAAGTAGAAGGTTTATGCAAACGTTATGGCAAATTAGTTGCCGTTAAGGGAATTGATTTTGCTGTGCGTCGAGGTGAAATATTTGGCTTAATTGGCCCTGATGGTGCAGGAAAAACGACGACATTCCATATATTGGGTGGAGTCATGGAAGCATCTGCTGGCACAATTCAGATATTAGGAAAAGCACCGCGAGATGCGCGACTAGCCATTGGCTATTTAACACAGCAATTTTCGCTGTATCCAGATTTGAGCATTGATGAAAATCTGCGTTACAGTGCTGGCTTACGAGAAATGCCAGAACAGCTGTTTTGGCAACGTCGCAGTCAATACTTGCGGTTAATGGATTTGGAGAAATTTAGCGATCGCTTGGCAGGACGACTCTCAGGTGGCATGAAGCAGAAATTAGCTTTGTGTTGTGCATTGATTTCCCAACCAGAAATTTTACTTTTGGATGAACCGACTACAGGAGTTGACCCTGTATCCCGACGAGAATTTTGGGATATCCTGGCTGCTGTTGCTTCCCAAGGAGTCACAGTAGTTGTAGCTACACCTTACCTAGATGAAGCCGAACGCTGCGATCGCATCGCTTTGATGTACGAAGGACAGATCCAACAAATCGGCACACTGGCTGAGTTACGTGCCAGTTTGGGTTTACAACGTCTAGAACTGCGAACAAATCAGCTAGAAGTTACTGAGTCAGCATTGCAAGTGGCGACAAACCGCAAACAAACATCAATAGTTGATGTCCAAACTTTCGGAGATCGGCTGGATGTGTTGGTGAAAGATCCAGCAGTGGCAATAGCCGCCATCGAGGAAATATGCGATCGGCAGCACCTGGAATTAAATAGCATTCAAATTGGTGCTGCAACTTTAGAAAATGTGTTTGTCAATCGCCTGCGTGCCTCGGGCAACGAACCGGAATTTATTCCTTTTCCCCGCAAGGGGACTGGGGACAAGGGAGACAAGGGAGATAAGAAAATTCTCAATCTCCAGTACCCAATCTCTATTACCCAATCTATCGCTATTGGTGCAGACAAACTGCGAAAGGTTTTTGGCAACTTTCAGGCGGTTAAGAATATAGATTTAGAAATTCGCTATGGTGAAATTTACGGTTTGCTCGGAGCAAATGGTGCAGGCAAGACAACGACAATAAAAATGCTGTGTGGTTTGCTCGCACCGACATCCGGGAAAATTTCTTTAGCAGGACAAACGCGGAACTTGCGTAGCAGCGCTGTGCGACAAAGAATTGGCTACATGAGCCAAAAATTCACTCTCTACGATGATTTGACAATTATCCAGAATCTGGAGTTTTATTGCGGCGTTTACAGCGTGCCAACTCGGTTACGCCGCCGCAAGATTGACTGGGTACTTGCTACCTGTGGTTTAGTCGGCAAGGAAAACCTGCTAACAGGTCAACTGCCGGGAGGCTGGAAGCAACGGGTAGCATTTGGTGCTTCGGTGATGCATGAGCCAGAAATCTTGTTTTTAGACGAACCGACTTCGGGAGTAGACCCCTTAGCGCGTCGTCAGTTTTGGCGGTTGATTAATGAGTTTGCCCGTTCGGGTACGGCGGTGCTTGTGACTACACATTACTTAGAGGAAGCAGAACAATGCAACCGTATGGGATTTATGGTAGCAGGTGAGGTAGTGGCTCAGGGTTCGCCGAGTGAGATTAAAGCTGCTCAACCCGGTCAGTTGCTAGAAATAGTTATTGATAATACTCAAATTGCCGCAAATTTACTGAAAAATCACTTAGCTGCATGGCGGGTATCAATTTTTGGCGATCGCTTGCATGTAGTTCTCGATCGCCCCGATGGAGAAGTTCCGCAGATTCAGTCAGTTTTGCAAGCTGCTGATTTGAATATCCACAGTCTGCGGGTTATTCCCTTTTCTTTGGAAGATGCTTTTATCGGTATCGTACAACGCGCTCAAGAAGGTGCAGGATGAAAAAAATTTGGACACAATGCACCAAAGAGTTAGCACAATTTAAACGCGATCGCTTGACTGTAGCACTAGCTTTTCTTTTACCCCTGGTATACTTGCTGATCTATGGCTTTGCCATGCGACTGGAAATTAAAGCGATTCCCCTAGCGATTCAAGACCTGGATAGAAGTCCACTCAGCCGTACCTATATTGAAAGGTTGTTTGCTACTAATCAATTCCAAGCTGTTCCATGGGACGACAGCTTTTCTAATCCTAATGCGATCGCCACACCCGACTATGCAATAGACCGTGGCATAGCCAAAGCCGTGATGGTAATTCCACCAGATTTTACCCGTCGCATTGAATCTGGCAAGACTAGCACGTTCCAAGTTTTGGTCGATGGGACAGATGTGAATAATGCGAGGGTAATTGAAAATACTATCCGGGCTACAACAGATTTCTTTTTGCAAAGCGTTGGCTTACAACCAAGCAACCAATTAGTTGCCGCTCGCGTGCGTCTTTGGTTTAATCCAGGAAGAAAAGAATCTCTTTATCTTGTACCAGGCGCTTATGCCCTAATTTTGTGGGTTTATCCATCACTGTTAGCAGCACTGGCCATGACCCGTGAAAAGGAGCAAGGCACAATCATTCAAGCTTACGCTGCCAGCATCAGTGCTGCTGAACTTTTGTTAGGCAAGGGTCTGGCCTACGTACTAATTGCTATAGGTCAAACTCTATTCATTATGCTTCTAGGCTCACTCATCTTTGGACTGCGCTTGGTGGGCAATCCGACACCCTTATTTATTGCTACTTTAATTTTTTTAATGTCTAGCGTCATGTTCGGCTTGTATTTTGGTGTGCGTTCGACTACACAAGCTGAAGCTACGCAAAAAGTCTTAAGCATTGGGTATTTAACAGGCTTATTACTATCTGGATTCATCTATCCACTCAGTAATATTCCTTTCCCACTCTCGTTGATTTCTCATCTTGTCCCAGTCCGCTATTACATTGATGTTACCCGTGATGCTTTTCTGAGAGGAACGGGATGGTCTGGGGTTTGGTTTGCTCCCTTGGCGTTGGCACTGCTGGGTGTATTATTCTTTATCGGCTCCTGGCGAGGTTTACGTAAAATGCAGCTACCAGAGTAGTTGCTTACCGTTCTTCAACTCGTAATCTTTAGATATGAAATTCATTTATTCTTTGTTTGAGAGCCGCTTTTGGGTACTGATGCTGAAGGAAATGCATCAGATATTTAGAGACAAGCGGTTGCTGTTTTTATTAATTGTTTTACCCACGATACAACTACTGAGCTATGGTTTTGCTATTAGCCCTGACGTACACAATCTGAAAATGGGGCTGGTTGATTATGCTCAAACCTCTAATAGTCGCGAACTGATCTCTACCTTGACGGCAAATGATGTTTTTATCGCTAACTATAGTGATAACGAGCAAACCCTGAGTCAGCAGTTGCAAACAGGAGAAATCTCTGTCGGTTTGGTTATCCCACCTGAGTTTAACCGCCGTTTGCATCAAGAGCGCACTGCACAGGTACAAGTTTTAGTTGATGCAGTCAATGCAAACACTGCTGGGATTGTCAGAAGTTACATCACTCAGATGATTAATAATTACAGCCAGCGAATAAATCCCAATCGGGTATCTGCACAAGCTCAACCGCAAATCACATTTTTGTACAATCCCGGACTGATTAGTAGTTGGTTTTTCGTATCTGGGATCATGGGGGTAATTATGACCCTAGTGGGTTCAATAGTTGCCTCAGCTACGGTTGTACGAGAGAAAGAGTCTGGTACGCTGGAACAGTTGTTGATGACCCCTGCGGAAAATTGGGAAATCTTATTGGCGAAACTTTCACCTTTATCTATTTTGTTGTTGGGTGATGTTATTTTGGTTCTCTGTTTAGCCCGCTTTATCTTTGGGCTTCCCTTGCGAAGTAATATTCTTATTTGTCTACTACTCTCAAGTATTTACATTTTAATCGTAATTTCTATGGGCATCCTCATCGGGACGATGCTACAAAATCAGCAGCAGACGCAACTTATAGCTTTTTCTATTAATGTACCGTTGGGGCTACTCTCTGGTGCGATTACGCCTGTTGAGAGTATGCCATCACTATTTCAGTACCTATCTTTGCTAAATCCACTACGCCATTACATCACAATTGTACGTAACTTGCTCATAAAGGGTGTTGGTATTGATGTAGTCTGGCCAAATGCGATCGCACTATTTTTATTTTCAACTGTTCTTTTAGTAATTAGCACTAGAAAATTCCGCAGTCAGCTAAGTGCCTAAACTCGAATTTGGCTAATGCCCCATTGTTCAGAGCGATCGCAGCCAATTTGCATAGAAGCAAGAAGATTGGGCAGGTCATCAATGAGATAATCTAGTTCAATTTGAGTACTAGCAGTTTGAATTTCTGCGGCCGGATGTGGATATTGCTGTTGGTACAGGCCGATCAGATTTAGTAGATTCTGAGTGTAGTCAATGGCATGAACAAGGTTGCCAGCAATAAAGTTGATGGGGTTATTAATTTCGTGTGCAATCCCAGCAACTAGCTGTCCTAAAGCTGCCATTTTTTCATTCTGTAGTAATCGGGTATAGTTGTGCTTAAGGTCACGAAAGCCAGCTCTGGCAATTTTAGATTGTTCCTCTACCTGCTGTAGCTGAGTAAGTGTTAAGGCATAAATTTGGGAATAGGCTAGGAGTAATTGATGAAAATCAACCAGTTTATGCCTTCTAGATTTGGTTGTCACCAAAATCGGCTCGTAGAAAAACTCAAGCGATCGCTGCAATGCTACCTGAGTCGCCTCCACAACAGGCATATCTTCAGCTAGTATAAATACCTCTGGTTGAAGAAAATTGTAGAGATTGTCGATAGGCCGCATAGAATATAGCCCAAAACTATAGGGGCGGCTCATATGCTCAAAAAATCTCTGCCGCGAAATCATCCCCACAAAGCACTGATTTCTAGTCAAGATAACTCCTGGCAGTAAAGGTTCTTGCTCAAAGAGTGTAGTCAATACATTTCCTGGACGGTCTAATTCAACCTGAACCTCCCACAGTGGTAATTCTTGCAAAGTTGACTCCAATCGTAGGTTCAGATCCTGAGTATTAGTCATGCTATGCATAGTCAGCATAATCTCAATTTTTGCCCTTCAGGTAATGTTTCTGCTACTCACCCCGAACAACCATTTTGATAATTTCAGAGTAAATTGCCAGAAATAGCCATATTTAGTGTTCCCACAATTGATTTACAAATATTCATATTTTCCTAATTTTTGAGTTTAAACTTTTGATGAAGAGCGATCGCTTACACTTAAAAGCTAGTTTAATTGGAGCTTTGTTCCGTCTTCCTGGAACGTTGGCAGAAGAAAATCAAGCAAAAAACGCAGCGCTACAGCTTCTAGAATATGTAGGATAGGAATAGATATCTTATGGTTCTCATGACGCAGATTTTTTTGAGCGTAGCTGCTGTTTTAGGTGGTTTGTCGGTTGCTGCTGGCGCTTTCGCTTCCCATGCCTTGCGAGAAAAAATCAGTGAGCGATCGCTAGAAATTTTTGAAACTGGCGCTCGTTACCAAATGTACCACGCTCTAGCACTGTTATTGGTGGCGCTACTCATCAGTCGCAACGAATCACCTCAATCCACCCTTGTAGCTAGTGGATGGCTATTCATCATTGGTATTGCTATTTTCTCAGGAAGTTTGTACGCTCTGAGCTTAACTGGTATTAAATCCTTGGGTGCAATTACACCACTAGGTGGCGCAGCCTTTCTTGCTGGTTGGGGTGCTTTGGCTTTTGGTGCTTGGAGTTTAAAGTTTTAAAAAGTCAGGAGTAGAGACGCGATTAATCGCGTCTGTTAGGAGTTAAGAGTACAGACGCGATTAATCGCGTCTGTTAAAATCTACTAACTTTTAATTCTCAAACGTAGTAGCAAATCATGTAAAGCGGCCTGCGCCGTCGTCGGTGCTTCAGGTAGTGTACTGGCTTCATATGCCTCTTGCAAGCGATCGCGCAGTCGTTCATATTCTCGATGATAAAAAGCTACATCAACATTTGACAAAGTAGACTTTTCTGCATCTGCTAGTTTTTGGGCAATTAGATCGGGAATGTATGGTAAATTAAAAACTTCATTGAGTTTAATTAAATTAGCTTCGACTACTCCTGTTTGCATCAGATAAATACCAGTCAAAAATACTCGATAAATATAAAGTAATGCCTTGACTCGATGTGGCTGTTCTTTTTCAAAAAGTTTCCATTGCGTTGCAGCAAAACCAAAGTAATGATGGCTATGGTGACGAGTAATGCAGTCTTGACTAATAACTTTTAACTCTTCATGTTCTGGTGTAGTTTTTAATATTAAAGGCGAATAAAGTTGCTCTAACACATAGCCATTCTTTTTCAGAAGCAGTAAAAAGAATTTTTTGATATCGTGAGTTACTAAATCAATTTCTAAAGAATCACTAACCTTTGAAATTTCAATAGTTTCAGCCCCAGTATCTAATCCCACCACTTCTTTCATTGGTAAAATATGTACGCCGCGCAAATCGTAATCAGAATCTGGTGACGGAAAACCATATAAATGAGAACCGCTAATTGTGGCAAATAAAAGCGGGTAAGGTTGTTGCTCAATTATTGCGCTAATAAAAGTTGGAAGATTCATCTAAATTCACGTAAAGAGGCAAATCAGACTGTAAAAAAGGTGATTAATAAAGACTTTCAGCTTTGCAATAAATTTTATTTGGTGGTTCGCTAAAGTATTTAAATAATGCAGGACATAGCCATCCTTCTAGATTTTTTTGATTCCAGCGATACCAATGACCGTTATACTCTTCTTTTAACAAAATCAACTCGACTTGGTAACTGGGAAAGGGATTTGCAGAAAACAAAAGTTTAAAACCTTCATCAACATTAGCAATGTCTTGAATTAGAATATCAATCATTTCAGGTACACCGCTAACGAATGGTTCTTGGACTAGTCCCATTCGTTCATCATCAAATACCCATATTTGATTATGTCTGTATGGGAAAATCACCATCATTGAGTTAGTCATCGGTAATTATTGATTGGTAGTTGCTCGCTCATCCTATTTAACCGTTATATTTGAGGATTACGGCGAAATAATATAAATTTATCTAAAATCTGGTGAGGAGGGTAAAAAGGCTACTTGATGCAGCTCTCGCTAAGGCGAGCATAGCGCAAATTTATGCAATATTCAGCGAATTCTCACCAATAAAGTTTATTCTATACAACTATTGGGAGCAAATACTTTATATCATGTGCCGTTTACTCGCCTACCTCGGTTCCCCTGTTTCTCTAGAACATCTTCTGTTTAAACCAGAACATTCTTTGATAGTTCAGAGTTACCAACCTCGCGAAATGAGTTCCGGGGTAGTAAATGCCGATGGCTTTGGTGTGGGTTGGTATCACAGTCAAAAAGATACTGAACCCTTTATCTACAAAAATACGCTACCTATTTGGAATGACATAAATCTGCCTAGTCTCAGTCGTTATGTTGAATCCAAATGTGTACTGGCTTATGTTCGTAGTGCGACACCAGGCCAAGCCATAGATTTTGCTAATTGCCAACCATTTAACTATCAACAACAGCTATTTATTCACAATGGACGCATTGAGAATTTCCGCAAAACATTACACAGAAAAATCCGTAGTATTTTAACTCCCGATTTTTACGAAAAAATCAATGGTAATACTGATTCCGAACATATCTTTGCCTTACTACTTTCTCAAGGTCAGAACAACAAACATCGACCTCCAGAATATGCTTTACGCAATACATTAATAGCCCTATCAGAAATGGCAAAACGCAATCAAATAGAAGCTTCAGCAAACATAATTTTTAGCGATGGAAATCGCCTGATAGCCTCCCGCTTTGCCACTACTTCACCAGCTCCATCGCTGTACTGGTTACGGGACGATCCTACTTTCCCAAACTCTGTAATTATTGCCTCTGAACCACTATTTATCGGTAATTGGAATACTTGCCCAGAAAATAGCATTATCAGTGTGAGAGAAGACTGTGATATCCAAATTGAGCAAATCTAGCGTGAAAGAGGCTATTATTTATGCCTTATATGAAGTTCGTCCTAAAACTCTGAAGCTGTTTGAGGATATGGATGAAGCTACATTTCGCAGTCAGCCTCATCCTGACTTTAGCCCCGTTGGCTGGCACTTAGGACATATTGCCTACACCGAGTCTTTGTGGCTGTTAGAGTACAGTGCAAGTTTGCCCTGTTTGTTCCCACAATACCGCAAGCTGTTTGCAGCTGATGGTTTACCCAAATCAGAACGGGTTCAATTACCAAACCTAGGTGAAATCCATGATTACCTGAACACAGTTAGAGAAAAAGTCTTGGAACACCTAAAAGTAGCTGATATCGAGCAACATGAAAGTCTTTGGCGTTTTTTGATTCAGCACGAAAGCCAACACTGCGAAATCATCAGTTTTGTTTTGGAATTAGTCAGGAGGCAAAAGGCAGGAGGCAGGAGTCAACAAGAAGATGGGGGCATAGGAGGCGGAGGAGATAGGGAAATAAAGAGTAATTTGTGTATAGTCTTTTCCCCTCTGCCCCTCTGCCCCTCTGCCCCTCTGCCCCTCCGCCCTCCTACTTTTACCGAGATGATTCAAATCCCGGCAGGGGAATTTAAGCAGGGGAATGACTCAATTGATGCTCTAGATAACGAACGCCCCGCACATAAAGTATACTTAGACACTTACTGGATTGACCGCTACCCCGTGACTTGCGAACAGTATCGGCAATTCATGGAGGCGGGAGGTTACCAAAATCCTCGTTGGTGGTCAGAAGCGGGGTGGCAATGGCTACAAACTGAACAGGTGACAAAACCGCTTTATTGGTGCGATGCTCGCACTTACGATTATCATCCAGTTTACGGTGTCAGCTGGTACGAGGCAGAAGCATACGCACAGTTTGTTGGTAAGCGGCTACCCACAGAAGCCGAGTGGGAAAAAGCAGTTAGTTGGGATGCCAAAGCTAAACGTCGTCGCACCTATCCTTGGGGAGATGAACCACCAACAGCCCAATCCCAAAATTGTAATTGCGATCGCCTAATTGGTAAAACAACAGCAGTAGATGCCTATCCTACTGGGCAAAGTGCCTATGGCTTGTACGATACTATGGGAAATGTCTGGGAATGGACAGGTTCTTGGTTTGATGGCTACAAAGATTTTCAAAGTTACCCTTATAGAGGTTATTCACAGGTTTATTTTGACCACAAACACCGCGTTTTAAAAGGTGGTAGTTGGGCAACTCGCCCTTGGGCGCTGCGTTCTAGTTTTCGCAATTGGTATTATCCCAGCGTGCGGCAAATTTTTGCTGGGTTTCGCTGTGCTGCTAGTGAGTGATGAGGTAGGAGGCAGAAGGCAGAAGGCAGGAGTTATTATTCTTCCCCTTGTTTCCATTGTCTTTTTGCTCCCTCATCTTCCCACTCCCTTTTCAAAGACAGTGCGCTAATTTAATGGGAAAATCCGTAAATATGGCTTTAAAGCTTCATTAACCTGGCTCAAACGTGATTTTATCGACTATGCTGTTCCATTGGCAGAGGTAGAAGTGCGCGCTCAAAAACAATCCAATTTACTACACCAAGCAGACGGAGGTTGAATGTCAATATCTGAAGCTGTTAGCAGCAACGTTACTTTCCAAAACAATGTTGAAGAACGCTTGCAAATACAGCGTTTGGTAGAAGCAACTCGAATAGTTGCGTCTAGTGCGGGGAGTGATGTAGTTAAGGGACTAACGCAAACGCCCAAATCTTTACCCCCAGCTTACTTTTATGATGACCGTGGTTCTGAATTATTTGAGCAAATTTGTGAATTACCAGAATATTATCTGACGCGTACAGAAACGGCGATTTTACAGCAGTATGCTGGTGAAATTGCCAAAATAACCGGCGTTTGTGAATTAGTAGAACTTGGTAGTGGCAGTTCTACCAAAACCCGTATCTTACTGGATGCTTACCAAAAACTAGGCTATCCTCTGCGCTATCTGCCGATTGATGTGAGTGCAGGGATATTGGAAAGCAGTGCTAGGCAGCTATTGGTAGATTATCCCTCACTGCAAGTTCATGCACTGGCTGGAACCTATGAATTAGCTTTGGCACAACTATTGCCAACGCAACTACCCAGTAGGATGATTTGTTTTATTGGTAGTACTTTGGGTAATCTCAAACCTCGAGAATGTGATGTCTTCTTCTCTCAAGTAACAGATGCCCTGCAAGTGAATGAGTATTTTTTATTGGGAGTAGACTTACACAAGCCAAAAGATATTCTAGAACCAGCTTATAACGATCGCCAAGGAGTAACAGCAGCTTTTAATCTCAATATGTTGGATCATTTAAATCGACGGTTTGAGGGTAATTTTGACACGACCCAATTTGAACATAAAGCATTTTATAACGAAACTGAGCATCAAATAGAGATGCATTTACGAAGTTTGCGATCGCAAATCGTCCAGTTAAAAGCCCTCAACCTCACCGTGAATTTTGCACTAGGTGAGACTATCCTCACCGAAATTTCCCGCAAATTCGACCTCAACACTATCCAGCAGCAACTTACAGCAAGGAATTTAGTACCCATCCAAACATGGACTGATTCAAATCAGTGGTTTGGTTTATTGTTGTGTCAACTGCGCGTATAAATATAGCAGCCTTGGGATAATGAGTGCAACCATTCTGATAATCCTAAGGCTTATAAGGTTTCATATATGCGTTCGTCGCTAATGTTCTGGTTAACAAATGTAAGCTTATTAAGCTAATGAGCATTCAAGTTGCATAAAACTAAGTCTTCAGCAAGGCTTTTGTGGCTGGGCAAACTATATATAAGTCCAAATTAAAAATGGAAGCAGTTCTAGTTAATCTGCTTCCAAAGAAAGTTTCTTGAACGTATAGTCAACCATTAAAAAAGACCTAAAAGGATAATGAAAGTCAGTCCACAGAAAGCTAGTAGAGAGATAATCATGATATTGCCTATACTGTGGTCAGAAGTTGCAAACTTTTGTGTATTGTCAGTCATATTAATGACCCCGTTTTTGTTACTTTTTGTGAACAACATTGCAATGATTAATGAATGCTTTGTTGCTTCTTTAATTATTGACTACTTCTTGATTAATCTCTTGAGCGATCGCAAATCGTAATCTAAGATTTTCCCAGTGGTAAACAGTAGATAACCGACTAAGAATAAAACAAATGATGTGAGTAACACTAAAAGATTGACTGACGCGAATACATTACCAGTAAACAGGATTACTGCAATTCCTAGCCCTATCAAAACCCATCCAAGATTAGGGTTGACTCGCCGTTGAAAAAGCATGAAGACCCCAGCACAACATAGTAAAATACCAGGAATCCGAAAAAAAATACCAACTCGAATATTGGCAGTTAGAGTTATAGCACCTACAACCATCAAAGCCAAGCCGATAATCTTGGTTGTGCGATCTACAGCAATTTGTCCCTTATTCTTGGCAATTTGAGGCTGAATACTAGTGGAATTTGAAGTAGAAATAAAGTTTTGTAGAGATTGTTGTTGATATTGAAATATAAATGTGACTTTATTGCCTTGACCAAAGTCGATTTTATCTCCAAAATTTAGTTGACAAGAAGTTCTCGGTTCCAGTTTGACATTATTAAGAAATGTTCCGTTAGAGCTCCCCAAATCTTCAATAAAGTAGTTACTTCCTTCTACTCGAATCTGTGTATGAATGCGAGAAACCACTTCGTTATCTGGCAAGTGAGAAATATCAATATCGGGTGGACTTTGGTCATTCGGCTTACCGATGCGAATGACTGCAAGATTTAGTGGGAAATCAAATGAAGTGTTGGTTTGAACATGAAACAGCTCTAAACTTAGCCCTATGGTATTGAATGTATTAATATTTTGCATAGCTTGTGTTTTGAAAAATTAAAATTAAAAATTAAAAATTCATAAACAGGCTTGTTCCTTCTGACTTCTGTTTTGAAAATCAGGGGTGAATAGAGGCGTAATACCAATTCGTAATTCGTAATTCGTAATTAAGAAAGTCCCATTTAGTCTAGGTTTCTGGGTTTGGATCTGTATCATTATTTTTGGGAAATGGTATAAGACCGCAACCTCGTACTGGGGAATAGGAAAAACAGAATTAAAGATTCTCCCCCACCATAATCTCTAGATAGACAGGGGAGAATGTAAATCACTGTCTATTAGTGCTTAATTTCCAAATTGAGGATATAGCATCCCAGTTGGACTTTTTCTGCCCACAATTCATATTCCAGCCGCAAATGCTCTGGTAATGAATGACCATTGAGCGTCAAATTACTTGTAAAATTGCGTAAGCGTATGGGATCGTTAGGTTGCAACGACTCAGTTGGCAACCAATAGCGACTAACCCCATAAACGCCTTGTTCCCAGAAGTGACGGTAACTTACTTGACCGTTTCCTTGCATGGTCATGATTACCCGGTAAGGAGAAATCTCCAGCCATAAAATTCTGGGACTGCTAGGGGCATAAGCATTGCTCATTTTTGGAGTCAGAGCATCCTCATCCTCGCAATTGAAAGAACTCCCCACTTCGCAGGTAATTAGGGGGGGTGCAGTCAACAGTAAATGAAATCGGTCAACGTCTTTTTGATACAGCGTCCCGGCCGTTTCAACAACAGACCAGAATGGCAGATCGGTAGAAATAAGTGATAAGCACACGGGCTTGCGGTGATGGGTCAGCATGGGAGCGATAAGGGCTAAAAGCTAATGAACAAGTCAACTCAACACGAGTATCTCTAGCAGGTTATGGTAAGCAATTAAATAGTAAAACATGCTTAATATTAACTGAATATGCTTATTTGGTAAGCTAGATAGATAAAAATGAAAAGTAAAATATCGCTAATAAACAATAAAAACGATACTTGTTCTACGGAGAGGTAAGCTGTAGGTAAAGTCGGTGAATACTTAAATTTTTGTGAATAATTTAGGTGATAGCGTCGAGAGAGCGGAAGTCATTGCAGAAGCATAAGACACCTAAAATAGTGTCTAATGAAAGAATAACTGAACATCAGAATCACTTTTAGTAGATTTGATGAAATTTCATAGAATGAAAAGCGATACCATACTAGGGAGGAAGTCGTCAGTGGCTGCATAATTCACTAATGAACTTCTGTATATCAAAAACTAGTGTATTCAAAAGCCAGTGTATCCTAATGTCGGCTTCTGTTATAACCGTAGAAACTCAAGAAGACCTTTCTCACAAGTTAATTATCCAACAACCCTCTGTTGGGCTATCTTTACAAGGCAGCATCCGAGTACCAGGCGATAAATCTATCTCTCACCGCGCTCTGATGTTGGGTGCTTTAGCCCAAGGGGAAACTGAGATCCAAGGTCTGCTGTTAGGAGAAGACCCCCGCAGCACTGCTAGCTGTTTTCAAGCTTTGGGCGCGGAAATTTCGGAACTAAATACAGAATTGGTGCGGGTTAAAGGTATTGGTCTAGGAAATTTGCAAGAACCAGTTGATGTATTGAATGCTGGTAACTCTGGTACAACGCTGAGACTGATGTTGGGGATTTTGGCATCTCATTCGGGGCGCTTTTTTACAGTAACAGGCGATCGCTCTTTGCGATCGCGTCCTATGTCCCGTGTTGTTAAACCTTTGCAACAAATGGGGGCCGAAATTTGGGGACGTAAGGGTAATTCTTTAGCACCCTTAGCAATTCAAGGACAAGCTCTCAAACCTACTCACTACCACTCCCCTATCGCCTCAGCCCAAGTTAAATCCTGTATATTACTTGCAGGTTTATCGACCGAGGGACAAACCACAATTACGGAACCTGCTATTTCCCGCGACCACAGCGAACGGATGCTCAGGGCGTTTGGTGCAGACCTGAGCACAGATCCAGAAAGCAAAAGTGTTACTATTAATGGCCCCGCTCAACTGTATGGACAAAAGGTGATTGTGCCAGGAGATATCAGTTCAGCGGCCTTTTGGTTAGTGGCTGGGGCAATTGTCCCAGGTTCTGAACTGGTAATTGAAAATGTCGGCGTTAATCCCACGCGTACAGGTATTTTAGAAGCTTTGGATCTGATGGGAGCAGATATCCAATTGGAAAATCAGCGAGAAGTTGCTGGCGAACCAGTAGCCGATCTGCGAGTGCGTTCCAGTCGCTTAAAAAGCTGCACTATTGCTGGGGAAATCATACCCAGATTAATTGATGAAATTCCTATTTTGGCAGTAGCGGCAGTGTTTGCTGAAGGAACAACTATTATTCGGGATGCAGAGGAGTTGCGAGTCAAAGAAAGCGATCGCATTGCGGTAATGGCACAGCAACTTAATAAAATGGGAGCAAAAGTCACTGAGTTACCCGATGGTATGGAAATTATTGGCGGTACTCCTTTAGCGGGTACTGATGTTGATAGCCATACAGATCATCGCATCGCTATGAGTTTAGCGATCGCTGCTTTAGTCGCCAGGGGAATCACCACAATTCACCGCGCAGAAGCAGCAGCCATTTCCTATCCCAACTTCACTGCTACACTGCAACAAGCGATCGGCTAAATTTGGTCATGGAGAATTACATTACTCCCTTTCCTTGTTCTATTGGGAAGGGAGTAATTGCTTAATACCGAATTTTCTGCTATACACCCACCTGGTTATGAAAACCTAAATAGGAGTTAGAAGTTGCCTGGATTCTGGCCCCTAACTCCTAAATTCTGACTTTTTGAGGTTGGATGTGTCTTATTAAATAATTTAAAAGACGGTAGCCAAATGCCTTGCTGGAAGTATTCACCGAATTACTCAAATAGACCAAATGATTCCAGCCTGATTTCAACACATCACTCTGTGTTACACGAACTGATACAGGCTGATATCCTCCCCATACTCCCATATCTTCAAGTACGTTGTAGATCACTCGCTGGTAGGCTTTCGATTCCCTGGCAGGTAATACATTCCATGAATCTAACCCCCAAACTGATTGAATTGAACCGACAGCGAAAACTCTAGCACCACTAGGAGCCGTAAAATACACACCATGGGATGTTTGCACTGCGTTCATGGGTAGAGTACCGACAAACGACTGAGAAACATTAGAAGTCGCTGGAATAGGATTGGGGATAGTTGATTCAAAAATAATACAGTCTAAAAATTTGGGCGTGCCCGATTTGGTGAGAGGCTGTGCGCGAGGATCTGGATCGATATGATCCCATTCATAACCAAGTAATTGAGTCAGTTTAGAACCTGCCGTTAAGCCAGTTCCTCGAAAAACATTATGGTCTTTTTTAACTGTGAGATCGTAGCCTCCAAAAGCATTTCCAATATCGCCGATATACCCCACACCAAATAAACCGCACTCACCCGAAACTTTGCATCCATCGAATGTCTTGCCAAGTAAATCTGGGTCACGAAAACGGTAAGTAGGGGGAAAATTAACTGTATCTTCTACATAATTAGAGACCACACCACCTGCCATTGGATCGTTCAGTTTATAAAGATCGGCGGTTCTATAGTCATCATGCCATTTGATATTCCAGTAACATGTATTCGCTGACAATGAAAGGATATGTACGCCAGCTTCTACTGCTTCTTTAATTGCTTTATACTCTTTAAAGCTCCAGTATTCATCATGACCACTATTCATAAAGACGCGATATTTTTTAACAAAAGCCGAGCCTTTTTTATCGATATCTTGACCAGAACAGTAAGAAACGCGATAGCAATTCTTTTCTAACCAACGAATAGTGTTGGCTTCCCAGCGCAGGGGATTGCTATTTACCATTTTGGGATTATAACAGTTACCTTCCCACGGGCTATCGTGGGTAATTTGTAGTGCCCTTTCGCTGCTAGAATAAGTTGATTTTCTGTTGGCTTTATCGTAGGCAAAACTGTTGTAAGCAAGGTGAGTTGCAAACCCAAATTTATAAATGATATCAGATTTTAGATTATCATCTCGCAGAATAAAGAATGCTAAACATTGTTTAGCTGTTCCTTTATCGGTGAGTTTCACCATATAACAACCAGTGACCCAAGTATCATCAGTTGTGATGGTGTAAGTTTTCGCCCAGTCATAACGAACAAGCTTGGTTTTGTCGTCAACTTTCTCGTTAGATACAGGTTGATTGATTGCTGCAATATTATCAACTGTGCCGATCAATCTTGCACCTATACCTCCGTAATACCCCAATCTATAAACTTCGACTTTGATGTTCCCTGGAGTCAGAACACTTGCAATTATGTCAATCGATTCACCTTTGTTAATAGATTCGGCGCTCATAAAAGCGGCAATCTCTAGACTTGTCGCATAGTTAGTTTTTATCCAATTTTTAGTTCCTCGTTTTAAATTCTCTAAAAAAATTGGGTGATTAACAACATGTTTCCTAACACCATCGCCAAATTTTATCCGCTTAATTTTTCTTTCAGTCGAAATGTCCTTAAAATAGTAAAGATATTCATAGTCTCTTTCAGAGAAAATAGTAGTTAATGATGAACTGCTCTCACTATTAGTATCATCAAATTCTAAATAGTCTCTTTCAGAAAAAATAGTAGTTAATGATGAGCTACCCTCACTATTAGTATCATTAAATTCTAATTCCGGATTTTTCGATTTAAGACTTTCAGCAGTTGCATAATCGACAAAATTCTGCTCGGTTGGTAAGGGCATGATGAGTGACTCTCCAGTTATATCAAAACTGACGCATTAGCAATAATTCAGTTGTTAGCACCAAGATTCACTTAATTTAGTGTAGTTTTACTACCTAAAATAGGACTATTAGATAGAGTTTTACTACCTAAACCACGACTATTAGATAGAGTTTTACTACCTAAATCACGACTACTAGATATAGTTTTACTATCTAAACTATGGTCTTTAGATAGAGTTTTACCACCTAAACTACAACTATTATATAGATATTATTAAAAAAATATTAAAAATAATTAGGATTTGCATGAAGATATGTAAAAAATTTATGAAGCTGAAATTGCTTTATTTTCGCTCTGTATAATATTCACTATTTGAAAGTAATCAGATTTCTGTTTATTCAATACCTACTCAACCGTAAAACTTTAAGAGAGTGGAGATTTTGTCAATAAGCTAATATACTCAAATATCGGCATGTAAAAATGATAATCATGTAATGCTAATACCGTTTTGAATTTTGTAAGATCCAATACCGTGTAGTAGTGGGTTATTTAGTGAAGATGCTCCTTGAATTATTCTTCGACCTGTTTCAATTACAGTTTTTTAAAGTTGAGACAAAACCTGCACATTCTGTAAGAAAGCGTTCTACCTACATTCTCCAACCCCTTTTTCTAATTTTGGGAGACGAGTAGCCAAACTAAAAATCCCTCTCCAACGCTTGGAGAGGGATTTAGGTTGAGAACAAAAATTCATGCAAAAAGTCTATTGTTTCTCAGATTCTGTATTGCATGATTTCAATGTGCTTTTAGAGTAAGAATTGGTCAAAAATCAAATGCGATCGCGGTTATGAGGTGCATCAAAATCAATCACAGGGCCTTTTGGTACAATCCGGGTTGGGTTAACCTGTGGATGGCTCCTGTAATAATGCCGTTTGATGTGGTCAAGATTGCAAGTTTCTTTAACTCCCGGAAATTGGTAGAGTTCTTTGAGATAATTCCACAGATTGGGATACTCTACAATACGCCGGATATTGCATTTGAAATGCACATAATAAACTGCGTCGAAACGAAACAGGGTAGTGAACATACACCAGTCCGCCTCAGTAATTTGATTCCCACAAAGATAGCGTTGATTTTCTAACACTTTTTCCCAGTAGTCGAGAGCAGCGAATAATTCTGTTACTGCTTCGTCATAAGCAGACTGAGAAGTAGCAAATCCCGCACGGTATACACCATTATTTATAGGCTGATAAATCGCATCAATCGTTTCATCAACCACCTTTTGCAAATGCTCTGGATAAAAGTTGATATTTTGTTGAGCGAAAGCATCGAATTGTGTATCAAACATTCTGATGATTTCGCGGGATTCATTATTGACTATAGTCCCTTTTTCGATATCCCATAAAACTGGTACGGTAACGCGTCCGCTGTAGTTGGGGTCAGCCTTGAGATAAAGTTGCCAGAGATATTGAGTACCATTGACCGTATCGGGAATAGCTCCTGGTTCATCGGTAAATTCCCAACTGTTTTGATCGATTTCCGCACTAACTACTGATAAACCAATGACATTTTCTAGCCCCTTTAACTGGCGGAGAATTGCGGTACGACAAGCCCAAGGGCAAGCCCAAGAAATATACAAATGATAGCGCCCCGGTTCAGCTTTAAACCCACTAGAACCATCGGCTGTAATTTGATGGCGAAAAGTTGTTGATGGACGAATAAATCTGCCTTGTGAGTCTTCTTGCTCGCGTCGAGATACCCACTGACCATCTTTAAGGATTCCCAAACCCATATTTATCTCCTTTGTCAGTTGCCAGTTGTTAGTTGTTAGTTGTGTTTTGTTACTGACCACTGACCACTGACTACTGACTATTGACTATTCAGCATTGAGAATTTTTGGCACTTTGAAAAATTCGCCTTCTTGTTCAGGCGCACTGTTAAGGATTGCTTCGCGTTCAGAATAGGGTTGCAACTCGTCTTCTCGTGTCACATTGCTAACATCAATTGCTCTTGCTGTTGGCGGCACATCGCTAACATCCAGTTCACTCAGCTGTTGGACATAATCCAAAATACCTCCTAGCTGGGTGGTGAATTGCTCCTCTTCTTCTGGCGTTAATTCTAAACGAGCCAGAAGAGCCACTTTACGAACTTGTTCGCGGTCGATCATGATTTTGTCAGTAGTTAGTGGTGAGCCAGTGTGGTCTTGGGGGTTTCCCCCATGAACAACTGGCGAATCCGAAGGGTCAGTTGCCAGTAGTTAGTTGTCAATGGCCAATTAACAACTGACCACTGACCATTGACTAAAAGAATACGTCAACTTGCGATCGCCCAGTGGTCTTTAACCAGTTTTGGGCTTCAATATAGTTATTGGGAGCCATACGAATCGCTCTAATCCAATAATCTGCTGCTTGGTCAAACAGCGCTTCTCCGCCGTCCTCATCTCCAGCTTCTTTAGCTTTTTCGCCTTGATAGTGGTAAATTACGGCGATGTTGTTCAATGCCTGGGGTAGACGTGGGTTCAACTCGATTGCTTGGTGATACAATTCCAAAGCTTTGCTGTGGTCGCCATTGCTGGCGTAGATTAGCCCCATATTGTAGAGAATATAACCGCGATCGTTGGAATCTTCTTCTAGTGTTAGGGCTTCTTCGTAGTACTCTAGTGCTTCGGCATATTCCCCTTCTGCCTGGGCTGACATCCCATCTCGGTAATAAACAAATGCTTCTTTAGCTTTTCTGTTAGCTGGCAATATCTTCAGGATGATATCTGCCATCACTGTAAAGGATTTGTCAATAAAGTTATCGTTTTTTTGTGTTCTTGGCATATTTGCCTCTACGTTAGGGATTGGGGATTGGGTATTGGGGATTAGGTATTGGGAAAACTCTTCTCTAGTCCATAGTACACAGTCTTATAGTCCCTAGTGCCCAATCTCTATTCCTTATTCCCTAGTCCCCAGTCTCCAATCTTTGCATCTCCGTGTCCTCTTTCCCAGTCTCTAACCCTCACTAAGGGGGATGATACATTCTGGACTGTTATGTTGAGATTTATTTACTAAGGTACTAACTGGGTAAGCAGTCATTGCTTCGGCAGCATAGGGAGACAATAGCTGCTGTAATGCTTCAGGCGTTTGCACTTGGGTATCCAACCACAAATTGTAATCTTGTGGAGCAATGATGACTGGCATGCGATCGTGGATTGGTTGCAGTAATTCGTTAGCTGCCGTTGTCAAAATTGTACAAGAGACTATTTCTTCTCCTTGTGGCGATCGCCATCTTTCCCACAATCCCGCAAAACCGAAAGGTTGTCCATCTTGGAGACGAAAATAAAATGGCTGCTTCTTACCCTGCTGTCGTTGCCATTCATAGAAGCCATCAGCCACCACTAAACAGCGTCGGTGCTTGAAAGCTGAACGGAAGGCAGGTTTTTCAGCTACAGTTTCTGCCCTAGCGTTGATTAGCTTTGCCCCCATTTCTGGATCTTTCGCCCATGAGGGAATTAATCCCCAACGTAAATATTGAAATTCACGCTTATCGCTTTGCGGGTTATGTAGCACTGTGCCCACCATTTGCGTAGGTGCAATGTTATATTGAGCCGCTAAATCTGGAACTGACTGCACCTCAAAAATTTCGGCTAACGCTGCTGCTGACTGGTTTAAAGTGAATCTTCCACACATAATTTTATTAGTAAATACTGAATACAATAAACCCTTGAATACTAGGAATAAATAATACTTTGGTTTTTTATTCTCTCAAATAATTAATTATGTTTTGAACATAGATACAGAAAATAGTAAAAATATCCTGTTTTACGATAATCATTTTGTAAGATATTGTATTTTAGACCCTCATATCTAAACACATTCAACCTCATATTTTTGAGCATGGAAACGCTAAAATTGTACGATTTTTTACCCTCTGGCAATGGTTATAAGATACGGCTTTTATTGACACAAATGGGTATGCCTTTTGAAAGAGTAGAGATTAACATCTTAAAAGGAGAGAGCCGAACACCGGAATTTTTAAGTAAAAATCCCAACGGTAAGATACCAGTTTTGGAAATTGAACCTAGAAAATATTTGGCAGAATCAAATGCCATATTGGTATATTTGAGTGAATACACAGAATTTTTACCATACGATCGCTTTTTAAGAGCGCAAGTTTTGCAATGGTTGTTTTTTGAACAATACAGTCATGAACCTTATATTGCTACATCAAGATTTTGGATTTCTATTTTAGGTAAAGCGGAGGAATATCGCGTAGCGATAGAGCAAAAACGTGAACCGGGTTACGCAGCATTAACAGTCATGGAGAACCATTTGAGTTATCACACATTTTTTGTGGGTGAGCGTTACACTATCGCTGATATTGCCTTATTTGCTTATACTCATGTCGCCGATGAAGGCGGCTTTGATTTAACGAAATTTCCGGCTATTCAAGCTTGGTTAGAACGAGTCCAATCTCAGCCCAGATATATAAGCATTACCCAAGAAACATCCATGAACTACCATTACAACTTGGGATAGCTGAGTCACCTTTCGTCCTTGGTGTCTCCCCTTGGGAGAAGTTTAGCCGGAGGGAAACCTCTTTACAACTTCTCGCTGAGTAAAAATAATAGTCCTCATTCCCCAATTTCCAGTACCTAATTCCTTTTTGCACTAAATTTATGTATCAATTTCAATCAGCTTTTGTCGAGAGGATAAACCTGATTTAATTCTGATATGTGATTTCGGCACATCAAATTTTTCAGCTAGTATTTTAAGTAACTCTTCATTGGCTTTACCATCTACTGGTGGAGATTTCAAATGTACAGTCAGGCTACCATCCGTTTGTTCTTCAATCTTTTGAAGTTTTGAATTGGGTTTAACTTTAACTTTTTTTTGCATAACTTATTCTCTGTAACTGTCGCAGCCACAACCAACCTAAAACACAACCCAATACATAGTGAGGAAAATCCCACCAACTAAAGGTAGAACCAAGCAACCATTTACCTATCAATGTAGCGCGTACCTCTTGTAATAGTGGTGGATGCCAAAGTTGCAAAAACTCCAATATACAGGTAACGATCAAAACCCATACAGGAATTTGCTTCACGGCTAGTTGACTCCTTAAAAACCAAAATGCAAGTAGACACCAAAATATTTCGTAAAATACAGCCGCTCCGTAGTTATTAAACCATTGATGGCCGGGCCCAATGTAGTACTTAAAGAAAAAGCCCATCACTACCACGATTAGCAGAGACAGGATGATAAATATTGCTTGATTACGGTTTTTGAGCATGTTCTCAAGGCTAAAGACTAAGCAAAATTTTAGCCTTGAAAAAGGAAATGGGAGTGAGGAGGAGCCACTGCATTGGTGTTAGCACAGCGGTAGCGACGTTAGGAACTTCACCCAAAGGGCTTCCCGCAGGGTAGCAAGTGGCGTGGTTTCCCTCCGGGCTAACTTCTCCTATCGCAGACGCTACGCGAACGGAGGGACAAGGAAGAATTTACTTCCCCAGCCCCTCTGCCTCCTAGCTTCTACGGATACCTTCTGCTACCAGCGCCTACTACGCCAATTTTGTGGCGATAGGAGAGTTCTGCACCAAACCAGCCAGAAGCGCTAGTTAGCGTACCTACAATGAGTGAGAGTAATAGTCCCCAAGGTAATATGCGTGCTTCTGCGTCGCCCAACCGCAGCAGAAAGTTAACGAGTGTCAAGACTAGTAGAGAAACATTGAGAATCAGATGTGCCCAGCCAGCACTACGCTTACGGACTCGTTCAATTTTCAAAAAGTCACTCAAGCCGATCGCAGCTGCTAATAAACCTCCACCTAATCCCAGTCCGATTAACCATAGCGAAGCCCTAGCCCAGAAGGGATCGCGGGTTAACCAATAGCCGAAGTCGCTTCCTAAGGCGGCTGCTAAAAAGGCTATGGGAAAAATCACACTCAGAGGGTGTAGGGGATGTCCGGCGATCGCCACTGTGCTGGGTACGCCAGAATCGCGATATTCTTTGTCGTCACTTTCAATAATTGGTGGAATATTTGGGTAAGGTGTAGAAGTTGTTTGTTGTGTAGTTTCTGTAGTTTCCATTTTTAGTATCCTATTTTTCAGTGGAGGGAATTTGCTCAACGTAAGCTTCAGCTTGCAGCGTTAGTTTGCCTGTTTCTACTACTAGTTGCTTAACTCGCAGGCTCATTCCTTCTAAATCGAAGTTATTCAAATTCAAAATTTCGCTGGTTTGCTCTATCAAAGCTTTTGTCAATTCTGGCGATATTTCTTCTCGTTCACTATACTCAACATTTTCTAGAGAGACACTTTGTCCGTTAGCACTAACACGAGGTACTGCTGAAAAAGCAACTTGCTTGTTTTCATCAGTTTCTCGTAATAGGATCTCGGCATTTAGCACAATTTTTTCTTCACCAGGTAGAGAGAAGTCTATATGTTGAGGTGATATTGTCCTTGGTTGCCCATTGAAATTTATTTTTTGACTTTGGAGTTTTGAGCGGACAAATTCAGAGTTAAAAGCACGATTAATATCAGTTTCACTTAAAACTACTTGCGCTCGGCCAGCAGCAGGTTTGGTGAGTTCGATTTTACCAAAAGCTACACTCAGAGGATCGAGCGCAACATTATCAATTTGCATTTCTATTTCCTCCATCCGGAGGTCTTTTTGCATCACCAAACCTTCGCCATCAATAGTGACTGCATCCACTTGTCCTTGAACAACTTTGAGCGGGTCAGTTTTGACATTTACTTCTAAACTTTCTACTTCATCTAACTGGCTAGATAAACCTATTTCTGCAGCTTTATTCAGCGCTTGCTCTCCTATTCCAGGATTATCTGGCATTATCACCCAATCTCCTATTTAAGTATCCTTGAGCCAATTTAGAAAAATAGGATAAAAAATATATCTATCTGGCGGTGGAGTAAATTTTCAAAACTTATCTGTCAAACAGAATAGTTATCAAAGCTTGCGCTCAAAATTGTGAGTTTTCTATCCCTAGTAGTGAAGTAATCGCTCAAAAGAAGGAGGAAAGAATTATAAAGACTATGTCAATCTAAAACAAGTATTAATTAAGAACACTTTTCCGAGGAGAACTAAAGATGGTATCCACTTTAGATGATACAAAGCGTAAAGCTATTGCTACAAAATTAGCAGATATTAAATTACTCCAACAGTTGCTAGTTGAAAATGAGCAACTATTTTTGAGAGAATCTACCGATAGCGAAATTTCAGATCGCTTCCGGAAGATGCTCGAAGACGATCAAAAAAACCTAGGTATTATAGAAACTGTAATTGTTCAGTACGGCAACCCCGCAGAACCAAAAAGAACAGTACAAGAAGAAGTTAACAAGGTTGGCGAACTCATGCAGGGTTCTGAATTAAGTTTCTTTGAAAAAGTATTTAAGCACGAATTGCTAAAGCATCAACAAGTAATGAGTGGCTTGTTAGTTCACAAGGCTGCACAAAAAGTTGGTGCTGACGTGATAGCGGCAATTGGGCCTTTAAATACTGTTAACTTTGAGAACCGCGCTCACCAAGAGCAACTCAAAGGTATTGTGGAAGTCTTGGGTGTTCGCGAACTCACCGGACAAGATGCAGATCAAGGCATTTGGGCACGAGTCCAAGATGCGATCGCAGCATTTAGCGGTGTAGTAGGTAGTGCTGTTACCCAAGGCACTGACAAACGGGATATGAATATCCAAGATGTCATCCGCTTGGATCACAACAAAGTAAATGTCCTGTTCGCCGAAATAGCGCAAAGCAACGATCCACAAAAGATTCAAGAGTACTTTGGTCAACTCTACAAGGATCTGACTGCCCATGCTGAAGCCGAAGAGGAAGTAGTCTATCCAAGAGTACGTGCTTTCTACGGTGAAACAGATACTCAAGAACTGTACAACGAACAAGCCGAAATGAAGCGGCTGTTAGACGAAATTAAGCGTATTGACCCCTCTTCACCCCAATTTAAAGAAAGAGTCAAAAATCTAGCAGACATCGTCACCGATCACGTTCGTCAAGAAGAAAGCACAATGTTTGCTGCTATTCGCAATAACTTGAGTACTGAACAAAGCGAGCAACTCGCTACAGAATTTAAAGCAGCTAAGCTCAGAATTCAAGAGAGATTGGCTAAGGAAACCCAAGGTTCTGCCAGATAGATTTAGACCTGGCTTGAGAAAAGCTGTTAGAGTTAGCATCAAAAATAACTAATTGTTTGTGGGCGATCGCCAAATCAAAAAAATGGGCGATTGCCCATTCCATAATGAAACATATTGATGCTGCAATAATCCTACTCTACGGAATCATTAATAACATTAGATGAACTCTGAAATTCAGCGGTAAATATGTTGCTGAATTGGAATCTTAACTATAAATTCAGTACCCTTCCCTGGCGCAGAATTACACCAGATTTTTCCATAGTGTTTGTCTGTGACAATTTGATAACTAATCGATAATCCTAACCCTGTACCTTTGCCTATAGGTTTTGTTTTAAAGAAAGGGTCAAACAGCTTAGAGCTTATTTTCTCAGTGATTCCTGTCCCATTGTCTGCAATTGCGATCGCTACCCATTCTGCATGAATAAACTCAGTACGAATTCCGATTGTGCTGGGATTTGCCTGAATTTCTTCACTTGAGCGCTGTTGATTGAATTCATCTAAAGCATCGATCGCATTGTTAATAATATTCATAAAAACTTGATTTAACTGTCCAGCGTAACACTCGACCAGAGGTAGTTGACCGTGATATTAATTAGTATGGGAGTATTTACTTCCAAGTCTCCCTGTACTTAAAATTCCCTAAAGTCCTTAATATGTAGGATTTATTATTAATTTCATGTTAAGGACAGCAAAATATTCGATAAAGCTTAAAGCAGAACCCACAGGTTAGCGGGTTGGTTTCACTCCAATCAAATTTCGGCGAGGTAACTGGCTTTGGAAACGTCCTACTACCCTGCTTCAGATCCTAATTAAAATGCCATCATAAATAAGCAACTCGCACTTCCATAGGAGTATCCAGCCGTGCAGCCGGACTTAATAGGCTTGGAAATTAGCAAAGGGGAATTGAGACGTTTGACTGGGTTCGATCCAGACGATGTATTTCGACCTTCTATTATGAAAGACCGCGAGAAGCGACTAGGGTTTTTGATCGATGAAATGCTAGTAGCTTTGGCGCTAACCCCAATAATTGTTGGGTTTGTTTATGCATTTCTGATTCTGCCAATAATCGGTTCTTCAATTAAACTGGGAATTCTCTTACTGATTCTAGTTCCGATCGCAGTCCTAATTGGGCGATCGCTATGGCGACGTATGACCTGTCCCAAAGCACTGACAATGCTTTTAGATGAGGTCGATAAATATCATGGCGTTGTTCAAGCAATAGATGTTAACGATCAATTGGCAACATCTGCAAATCAAAGCAGTATAAATGACCGAGAGCAAGTAATTGCTGCCCTACAACTTATTAGAGAAAATTTAGTACTGGCTCTGAAAAGCGAACGAATTTTGCGAGATAATAAAAAACTACTTGCTAATAACCAAGAGTTATTTGTCAATAATTTAGCCAATCTGCAAGCTTTACAAGTTAGCAGTCAAGCCAGTGAATATAGTCAACTTTTAAATCAATCTTTGCAAATTGCCCTTGATGTGCAAGCAGAAATCAAAAAACTACAAAAACTAGGGGGGTAAGGGTGTAAGGGGAAGGAGAATCCTTATCCTAAAGCAGACGCGTAAGGACAGAGGTGCATTCACCTACTTAGTACCACTATATAGCGCGTGATTACTCTACACCCCTACACCCCTACACCCCTACACCCGCCCCAACGGGGCTTGATGATTGATTAATAAATACTATTGATAATACCAACCTGTGTTCTATTTTTACCTACTAAATTGGCAAAAAATGACAAAATGTGTATGCGGTTACAATTGTCGTCATCTAATAGGTGATAGCTTTTACTACTGATGAAGAAGTAAAAAACAATGGACTTAACGCCTACCGAGTTAGAACGCTATCACCGCCAAATGATGCTCCCTGATTTTGGTGAACTAGCTCAAAAACGCCTGAAGTCAGCAACAGTTCTGGTTACAGGTGTAGGAGGGTTAGGCGGTACAGCAGCACTTTACCTTGCAATAGCAGGTGTTGGACGGCTACTTCTGGTTAGGGGTGGGAATCTGCGGTTGGACGATCTCAACCGTCAAGTTCTGATGACAGATGATTGGGTAGGTAAACCAAGAGTATTCAAAGCTAGAGAAACTTTGCAAGCTATCAATCCTAATATTCAGATAGAAGCAATTGATAATTATATTACAAGAGAAAATGTAGATTCTTTAGTGCAAAGAGTCGATATAGCTCTTGACTGCGCCCACAATTTTGTCGAACGTGACTTATTGAATGAAGCTTGCGTGCGTTGGCAAAAACCAATGGTGGAAGCAGCAATGAATGGAATGGAGGCTTATCTAACAACGATTATTCCTGGTGTAACTCCTTGTTTATCATGCTTGTTTCCAGAAAAGCCGGATTGGGATAAACGTGGCTTTGCTGTTCTGGGTGCTGTTTCTGGAACACTAGCTTGTCTGACAGCATTAGAGGCTATAAAGCTAATTACTGGTTTTAGTCAGCCCCTGTTGTCACAACTGTTGACAATCGACCTGAGCCGAATGGAATTTGCCAAGCGCCGTTCATATCATGATTCCTCGTGTCCTGTATGTGCTAGTATTCCTACTAGGATAGGAAGTTGAGTCTATGGACATTAGCGCTCGTAACTGTCTCAAAGGTATTGTTAAAAACATTTTACCTGGTTCGGTTAATACTGAAGTAATACTAGAAATTGTGCCTGGGGTAGAAGTGACTGCGATTATTACAAAGTCATCAGCCCAAAAACTTCAACTTGCAGTTGGTAAGGAAGCTTATGCTGTAGTTAAGGCATCAGATGTCATAGTTGCGATTGATTAAAAATTTTTATTTTCAGAATGATGCGGGGCTGCACGCCTATTTAGCTAAAAAATTGTCAAATTTTTCTGACACTGTGAATAACTAAATTCCGAGTATGGAAACAGCATTTTTGTCTTTGAAACTGTTACGTGTGAATTGTTCTAGGAAAGCTCTTATTGCATAAAATATTATCGGAAATTTCAAACCAGAAGTATTTAAATCGATTTTTCCAACTTTATTGGTAATATACTTTTAACTGAAAAATCACATACAAAACCAAGCGCGATCGCATCCCAGAGAAAAGACCACATATCTTCGTCTGATATTGATAAGGGACTTCCAAATAAAAAAATATTGGATAATTTATTTCTTGGAAAACCCTAAACTACTCGAAGTGTATCAGCAAGGCTTGAGTGAACCAGTGGCGAACATTGTTTTCTCGTAGACTTAAGTCCTCAAATATTACTGAGTCAACAAGCATGAAAAAGTATTTAATTGCTATATTGCTGACTACTAGTACTTTCAGTCTCATTTTGTCTCATCCAGCCTTCGCTGTTACCCTTTACGGTGCCGGTAGTTTGCGCAATAGTCTGACAGAAGTCGCTAACTCTTTTACCCAAGAGTATAAAATCTCAGTAACAACGCGATTTGGGCCATCTGGTTTAACACGAGAACTCATAGAACAAGAGTTATCACAGACAGGAAAATCCGCAGATGTTTTTGCTAGTGCGGATATAAACAACCCACTCACACTATTTCAACAAGGTTTAAGTGAACCAGTAGAAACATTTGCCAGCAATCGTTTGGTCGTCGTTGCGCGATCGCGTTTGTCACTAAGATCGGATAACCTATTGAGCAAACTGCTAGACCCACAGATTAGAGTAGGTACTTCAACACCTTTAGCAGATCCTTTAGGAGATTACACACAACAGGTATTTCGCAAAGCCGACCAAATCAACCCAGGTAGCTTTCAACAGCTGAATCAGAAAGCCCTACGTTTGTCCGGCGGTGCTAATTCTCCGTTGGTTCCAGCTGGAAGAGTTAACTTAGTTTACTTTCTTGAAGACACGCAACAGGTAGATATTTATCTGTCCTACTACACTATTGCTCTTTCAGCCCTCAAACAGTCGTCTAATCTGCAAGTTGTAGAACTACCTGAAAACCTAGCAGTGAAAGTTGATTATGGACTGACTGTGCTTAAAGATGCTAGTCCAGAAGGAACAAAATTAGCTGACTATATCCTTTCACCAATTGGACAAAAGATACTAACAAACTACGGTTTTACCGCCGCCAGAACTACCTCAATACCAGAAAGTCAAGGTGTAGTTGGAATTGTTCTGGCAATAGGTGTAGCTTTTGCTATACAGAAAAAATTAGCATCCACTAAAAAACAGCGATTAGACTCAAAAAACCCATCAATTCAATAGGAATTCCAGAACATCAATCAAAAGTGTATCTTGCATTACTTTTTACCCCATGAGATTAGTATAGGATTTAATACCAGATAAGTTGGTATAACATCAACAACGAGATATTCTACTTAACGCAACTTAAGTGAGAGCTAAATGCACTAACTTAAGACCAATTCATAGATAGTGAGGGATTAGAAGAATAGGTAATCTTAGATGCAGCGAGAAAAACTATTCTGAACCAGTATTCTCGATTGCTAGCTTCTAATTCCGCCTCTTCCCGAAGTTCTCAAACCATTGAAAATAAACAATTCTGCCAAAAATGAAAAAGCCTATTGGTCAGCCTAAAAGACCGGAACTCAGATCGCGTGTAGACGCACTCCTAGACTCAATGATTGCGAGGTTCTATAACGAAGTTCCGTTTTCTCAACATATGTTGAACGGATCGCAAATCAATATGGATTACTACAAGCGGCACAACATTGAAACTATTCTTCGGTTGCGGCTAAAACGTACAGTAGATGCACTAGCTATCCGATACTTCACTAAGCATGACCCAGTTCAAGCCAAAGCATGGGCGAAATACACCGAGGAAGAGATGCTTCATGACACTGAGTTCTTCGTCAGGGATCTTGAAGCCGTAGGTGTATCGAAGGATGCGATTTACTCGCAAGAGCCAATGCTCTCAACAAAGCTGCTTATGGGATATTTGCTCTTTGACATTGAATACAAAGATAGTCCACTAGCTCTGATTTCAAGCGTTTACTTCGTAGAATACACAACTGTAAAGACCCAACCGCAATGGTTGGACAATTTAGCGAAGATTCTGGGCAAAGACAAAATTATTGGAGCTAGAGGACATGTGAACCTCGATCTCAAAGATGACCATGACGATTTTGTGTGGGATGTCCTTGTATCTCTAATCAAGACTCCTGAAGATGATGAGAAAATCCTCGAACATATACATAATGTCGGTCGGCTTTACGTTGCATACTTTATGGAACTCCATCAGGAGTTGATCGTAGGTCAAACTGAGGATTTAACCTTGGGTAAATCTCTTGATATGAGTCTGCTGGCACAGGTGTCATGAGCTATGCAACAAAGTGTTGCACAAGATTTAAGAATAATTCTTGTGTAGTGTGGGGCAAATATCTGCTCCCTCTACCTCTAATTATCAAGTCTGATTGAATACTTATCATTCGGACTGACGCAGGGATGGGGGAGGCACAGACAAAGCTCATTCAATTATCTTGCAAATATGCAACTTTTGCAAAAAAACTGGCTTGATTCGTGGTTATTCGATCGCTATATTCTTCACTACGCCACTCCCAAACAACTCATTCAACCAGCAATCAAGGAATGGATTGTGCAGGGATTGATCCAAGCAATGCCAACCTTGAAGATTGCACAGTATTTTGAGGCGAAGCCAAACTGGTTTGAAGAATGCGATTACTTAATTGTTGCAGTCGAGGCTGTATCGAATGACTTAATTGCCTTCTTGGCATCTAGTTGGGTACAAACAGACTCATTGCCCTTTCTGCACATCAAAATCCAGATGATTGCAGACCGTTACCAGAAAACACATCTGCTCAAACATATGTGGGGATTTCACCTTTACAAGGTGAGTCAAGGAAATTTGGGATTCCCATCAGTCGTTGCTCTAAAGACCTGTCATCCTGCTGTTTTCTCAGCAATGCGGGTGTTCTCACGTTTTGACGGCGTTCAAATGTATCCTCGGATTGATGGTGAAATGCCAGACTCAAAAATGAACGAGATAGCTTGTCTGATTGCAGAGAGTATCTGTCCCAGTCTGGAATTTTGTTTGCATACTGGCGCGATCAAAAATGCTAGCGTACCGACAGATTTTTACCCTTCCCTACCGACAACAAAGAAAGCTGACGTAGGACACTATTTCCAAAACAATCTGACTCCAGCAGATCGGCTACTTTGCATTCTTAACATATCAACAGATTTAGCAAAACATCGCATACTACAAGCGTTGTGCAAGAAACTATAGCCATTGTTTAAAAACAGAGGTAATTTATGGAGCCTATTAGCATTAGACCTGGTTCTTACCGTCAGTTTGGCCCGTCAGAAGGTTGTACTTTTTGCTTGGTGACTAACACAGATATTATCGATCGCTTCACCATTGAGAAAAGTGGTTCTTATACAGATTATCTAACTGTCACCTATGACCAGGAAGGGTCATTTGAAACAATACTACAAAATGAAATCCCGGAAAACTCCCATGTTTTTGTAGTTTCACCAAATCGTTTCTTCCGTTCTCCAAATCCAGAGGTATTGGGGGATAAGCGCAAGTTGATGGCGATGGCTTGCAATTCCACACCAATATCACTAGAAGCTATCAAACACTTTCTTGGTGTCATCGAGCGAACCGATCCCTATGCTCAAGCAGAGTTTGCCGAGCGTTTTTTTGAGTTAGGACAAAAAAGCGATCGCTTGGAAATTGTAGATGAAGAGTACGGCACTCGCGCCATCTTTGACCATCTTGATGAAAAATACGAATGGAATTTGCAAGCTGGGCCTCTAGAGTGGGGCGAACAACAGATTGCACCATCAGGAGAAATCAGTGTTTTACCTGCCGATATTTGGGAATTTAATCCCAATCTTTACCTAGCAATCAATGGCGATATTGCATTTCGAGGACTACCGATTCTACATAGTGGTGAGCCGTCTTTTTTACGCGAGGATCAAGCACGCATTTTCAGTCAGTTACGACATATGAAGCATCACGCGCTGATTGCCAAGGTAGAACAAGGCGTTGTAACAGATTTGCATCCCACTCACCCGGATGTAGAACCAGCAGCAGAGATGCTCAAAGTGATGGGTGCTATTGATTCCCGGTATTTGACTATTTGGGAGTTAGGTTTTGCTATCAATACCTCACTCGACTTATTGTGGGGTAATTATGCGATGAACGAAGTCTACGGTGGTACTAGAGGAGCGTTGCACTTTGGGCTTGGTCTTACACCTTACACACAGTACCATCTCGATTTGATTTGTCCGGGTATTCGGGTATATGGACAGGATAAAAAGCTGCTTCTTGGTACTCCTGAACTCACTACTGCTGCTACTAGATGAGTCAAGTTATTGATTCGTAAAATCGTGGCGAATTGAGGGTTGAAGTTTAAACGCAGAGGATGCAGAGAGAAGTTGCCAGGAGGGTTTCCCTCCAAGCAAACTTCGGTGGGTAAACACAAAGGCACGCAGAGAATTCGCTACGAATTATGAATTATTTTGCAAGCTATGTTGTCTAGACTTTGGGAAGGTAATTATGATTGACCTCAAAGGAAAAGTAGTACTAATTACAGGTGCAGCTCGTGGTATCGGCGAAGCATCTGCACGCGCTGTTGTGGCTGCGGGTGGTTATGTAGTAGCTAATGATGTACTTGCAGAACAACTTACTGCTCTACAAGCTGATTTAGGCTCAGGCCACTGTCATATAGTCGTTGGCGATCTCGCTGATGTTAAGGCTGTCCCATATCTTTGGGAGCGTGCAACTGACTGGCGAGACGGTATTGACGTACTCGTGAACAATGCAGGAGTGTATGAAAAAGCCACCATAGAAGGTGATTTTGAGAACTGGCATACCTCGTGGATACGTACACTCAATATTAATTTAGTTGCTCCAGCGTACCTGTGCCGTGAGGCTATCCATCACTTTAAACAGCAAGGTGGTGGAAAGATTATTAATATTGCCAGCAGAGCAGGATTTCGGGGTGATTTGCCTGACTATACGCACTATGCGGCATCAAAAGGAGGAATGCTGGCTCTGTCTCGGACAATTGCGCGTGGATTTGCCGATAAGAATATCCTAGTCTATGCGATCGCTCCCGGATTTGTTCGTACAGAACTCAACGCCGAGTACTTTGATAGCTACGGTGAGTCAGCTGCTATCTCCCAGACACCACTAGGGGAGATGGCAATGCCGGAAGATGTTGCTAACGTCGTGATTTTTCTGGCCTCAGATTTGGCACGTCATGTAACAGGCGCTACTATTGATGTCAACGGGGCGAGTTACGTTCGTTGAGAATTGCAGGCTCCTGAGAGCAAGTATAGGGATGAAAGTTAGATGGATAGTCAACACTTTCCACTTCTAGGTGGATGTCACTGTGGCAACCTCAAACTTATATTTAACAGCACAAAAACTCCAAACCAATTAGCTGTTCGGACGTGCGCTTGTTCTTTCTGTCGGAAACACGGCACGCGTAGTACCTCAGACCCCAATGGAAACTTGCAGATTCAAATGATGAATTCCGAGCAAGTCATTCGTTATCGCTTTGGTATGCATACAGCTGACTTCCTAATTTGCGGTTGCTGCGGCGTTTATGTTGCTGCTCTTATGCAGCATGAAACGCAGCAGTCTGCCACTATCAATGTCAACGCCCTAGAGTGCGCTCATTTAGTCTCTCAAGATTCAGTAACTGTGGACTATGATGATGAGACTATACAATCGCGACAAGAACGACGTTTACGAGCTTGGACACCAGTAGTGTCGATATTAAGATAGGCTCGCAAACGCTTTAGCGGATTTTAATTCCTCTATATCTGCATTAACTCAATAAAACTTTCTCAATTCTCAAAGAAACAAAAATTTCAGCAACAAATAATTGCTGAAAGATTGTTTTTGCTTGTCAAATAATTGGAGATATCAATGAACTTTTCAACTAATTGCTGAAAAACATAAAAAATATTTTCTTTGTTGCTTGGGCAATGCAATATAGCGTATTAATCATTGTTGTTGCTATTGATAAGTTGCTCTATTTTTGTTGTCTAAAAATTAGATTTTTATGTATTTTAAAATATTAAAAAATATCTTATTTATCACTTGTTTTTTAAAGAAAATAGTTGTATGTTCTATTTAGCTTGTACAAGCAGATGAACGTTAACCGAAATTGGTAAATAACCATGAAGAAAGTAAACAAGAATGGTCGTTATCTTGGCACATTGTTAGGCTAATGTTTTTCGATTAGCTAACTAATGCTCAAGTTAAATCTTAGGGTTTTGAAATAGCCCTCAATAGCAAACGTTAACCAAAATGGAGAAATAACCATGAAGAAAGTAAACAAGAATGGTCGTTACCTCGGCACATTGTTAGGCTAATATTTTTCGATTAGCTAACTACTGCTCAAGTTGTATCTTAGGGTTTTGAAATAGCCCTCAATAGCAAACGTTAACCAAAATGGAGAAATAACCATGAAGAAAGTAAACAAGAATGGTCGTTACCTCGGCACATTGTTAGGCTAATATTTTCGATTAGCCAATTAGCATTTTAATTGCATTTACAAGAGGTTTTCAATCAACCTCAAGAATTCAGGATTTTTGTAAATCCGAGTTCTATTTAGAGTATGCGGTTTAAATGCAATAGTAAATTAATAGGGGGGATTTACCCCTCCTATTAATTCAGGAAATATTATTTTTGTAGTCAGGAATTTATATTGATTTAATATTAAATTATTATAATTAATTGACTATATACATTTGTCAATTTGAATGCAGATATAATACCGATTGCGAAACATAGTATTTCAGGTTGTTTTTGAGTAAATTTTGTCAAGAATCAACATTTTCTCTTTACGGTTATTATCAAGATGGAAACTATACTCATTCGTCCACAACGCCTTCGTCAATTTGGGTCTAGCAAAGATGTTCATTTCTGCCTTGTTACCAACTCTTCTTTAGTAAACCAGTTCCAAATTGCAGAAGATAGTGACTATACTTCTACAAAGATTGTGCATTATGATGCAGAGCGAGCTTTTGAACAGTTATTAGACGAGAGTATTCCTGAGCCAGCCCATATTCTTGTCATTTCTCCCCAATACTTCTTTGAATCTCCTGCACCCGAAAAGCTGGCACAGCGCAAGCTAGTCGTCATGCCTTGCAATTCCACACCAACGCCATTATTAGCGATTCAGCATTTTTTGAGAATCATGGAGCGCACCGATCCCGAAAAACTAGAAGCCTTTGCCGATCGCTTCTTCGATTTGGGAAGGAATAGCGAGTACCTGGAAATTGTAAATAAAACTCAAGGTACTAGAGCAATCTTTGAACACCTAGATGAGAGCTATGAGTGGAACCAACAGGCAGGATTTATCGAATGGGGAGAGCAGCAAATTGCCCCAGGAGGAGAACTCAGCGCATTACCCGATGACATCATGCGATTTAACGCCAACCTCAGATTAGCAGTAAACGGCGAGATAGCATTGCAAGGTCAACCTACAGTCCACTCAGGAGCAGTTTCCTTTTTACCTGAAGACCAAACGCGAATTTACAAAGCGCTTGAGTGTATGCGCGATCGCGCAGTCATTGCTACCGTTAAGGACGGTCTGATTACAGAATTACGGGCATCTCATCCAGAAGCTCAACCAGCAGTTGATATGCTCAATAATATGTTCGTCTTAGATTCGCGTTACCGGATTATTTGGGAAATGGGGTTTGGCATTAATACCGCTCACGAACTCCTACCTGGGAATTTTGGTATGAACGAAACCTATGGTAGCAGTAACGGAGTGTTCCATTTAGGAATCGGTTTGACACCTTACACTCAGTACGCTCTGATCCTGCTTTGCCCAGATACCCAAGTACTGGGTCGCAATGGAGAGGCACTTGTTGGTAAGCCAGCAACACTTTCAGCAGCAAGGTAATATAGCAAAGTGCTGAGTCCTGAGTCCTGAGTATAAACCCAGTTACTTTAAGGCTTTGAGCAATCAACGATGTCCTAATCTATGTGACCATAGCTATACATCGTAATTTGAAGAATGCAGAATTCAGAATATAGAATTCAGCTATGAATCAAGAATTTAGTTTATTAATTGACGGCAACTGGTGTAATGGCAGCGATAATTGCTTTGGCGAATTAATCGATCCAGCTAACGAACAAGTAATAGGACGGGTAGCTTATGCAAGTCAAACCGATCTCGATCTAGCTCTCGCCGCTGCCAAAAAAAGCTTTCTAACTTGGCGTGATACACCAGTAAGTACTCGTGTAAAGATACTAGAGCGAGCAGCAACATTACTCTACGAACGTGTTGATGCTGCCGCACTCTTGCTTACCTGCGAACAAGGTAAACCACTCAGGGAATCTCGCCAAGAATTGATCCGAGCAGCTGAAACCATTGCATGGAATGCGAAGGAAGCAGAACGAATTTTAGAGTCCCGTAGTATTCCTGAGAGCGACTATCGCAGGTTTATCGTACCCGAACCCATTGGTGTTGTGGCTGCCTTTACACCGTGGAACTATCCAGCGGTTGTTTCTGCTCGAAAAATAGCACCAGCACTTGCTGCTGGTTGTACAATAATTCTCAAAGCTGCGGAAGAAACACCAAGTTCGGCTGTAGCGATCGCAACGGCATTAATTGATGCCGGGTTGCCGCCTGGCGTAATCAATTTGGTTTTTGGCGATCCGCCAGCGATTTCTCAACACCTTCTTGCTTCGCCAATTATCAGGAAGCTTTCTTTTACTGGTTCGACAGCAGTCGGCAAACAACTGGCAAAGCTAGCCACAGACAATTTAGTACGCTGCACTCTTGAACTTGGCGGTCATGCACCAGCGATTATTTTTGCAGATGCAGATGTTGATGCTGCCGCCGATGCGATCGCTGCTTACAAGTTTAAAGGCTCCGGTCAAAGTTGCAATGCACCTAGCCGAATTTATGTGCATGAAACCCTCTATGAACCATTCCTCAAACGGTTCACAGAACTTGTACGAAATATTCGCGTTGGTGATGGCATGGACGAGAATACTGACATGGGGCCATTGGCAAACCCCCGTCGGATAGCAGCAATGGAACGCTTAGTTGCTGATGTAGTAGCTAAAGGCGGACGTGTAGTGACTGGAGGAAAAAGGCTGCCAAGACTAGGATATTTCTTTTTGCCTACAGTACTTACTGAAGTTCCAGACGATGCAGCCATTATGAATGAGGAACCATTCGGCCCAGTCATCCCCATCGCACCTTTTGCTGACTTTGATGAAGTAATTCATCAAGCAAATAGTAATCCTTATGGACTTGCAGCTTATGTGTTTAGCAGTTCGCCTACAGTAGCAGAAGCCGCCGCTAAAGCTTTAGAGGTAGGTAGTGTTGGTATCAATCAACTAAGTGGAGTGCCTCCTAATGCACCAGTGGGAGGTGTTAAGGATAGTGGGTATGGATATGAAGGTGGAACTGAAGGACTCGAAGCTTTTCTTAACCTCAAGTTGCTCAGTCATCCAATTTTAGATTTTGGATTTTAGGTCGCACCTTTGGTGCGCTTTCAGCGCAACTTGGATTGATTCTACGGATAAATCTGCTTGCTCTGTTGTCAGTCAAAAGGTCTGATTTTAACTTTAATAAACTTGTTTCCCCAAAAAAATGAAGACGAGCATAGCTACCTATGTCAGCAAAAACAACTTTTAATTCCCAAATCCGTTTAGCCACTCATAATGATGTTCCTAGCATAATCAATATTATGCGCGAGGTTTACATTGAGCATGGTCTGATATTTGAAGTTTCTCAAGAAATACCAGATATTTTAGATTTTGAGAGAATATACAATCAAAAATCTGCTACTTTCTTTGTTTTATTAGTTAAAGAAGAAATTATTGGGACTGTAGGTGTCAAAATAATCGAATCTTCAGAAGCAGAAATTGTCAGGCTTTATCTTAAACGTAATTTTCGAGGTCTTGGTTTCGGCTACCAATTGCTTAAAACTGCGGTTAACTGGGCACAAAAACAAGGGAAAAATCATATAGAGCTATGGTCTTTTACTCAATTTACCCAAGGTCATAGTCTTTATAAGAAGTTTGGTTTTACTCAACTAGACACACGCCAAATGAATGATGTTAATAAAACTCAAATGTATGGTTTTGCATTTTCAAGTTAAAAATTAATATTCATCTGATATTTTTTTACGCAGAGAATAGAGGACAATACCATGAAAAGTAATTATGTGATTTCTGGAGGGAAAAAGGGTAAAGACCGCCTTAAAATCCTAGCAGAAATTGTTCAAAAAACTACACTCAACCTTTTAAAAGACATTGGAATCAGCGAAGGAATGCACTGTCTTGACGTGGGATGTGGAGGTGGTGACGTAACTATAGAGATAGCTAAATTAATAGGTGAAAAAGGTAAAGTCATTGGCATCGATATGGATAGTAGTATTATCCAGTTGGTTCAAGAAGAATTTCAAGAGCAGTTTCCCAATATTGAATTTAGGGCATTAAATGCTTTTGATATTGATGAAGTTTCGCAATACGATTTGATTTATTCTCGCTTCTTACTAGCGCATTTAACGAATCCCGGAATAGTAACTACAAAAATGTATCATGCTTTGAAACCTGGAGGAGTAGCTATAGTTGAAGAAACAGATTTTTCTGGATATTACTGTTATCCAGAATCTCAGGCTTTTACAAGATACTTGGAACTACACCGCCAAGTGATTGACCGTAGAGGTGGAAACGTCGATTTAGGAGCTAAGGTTCCTAAAATTCTTAAAGATTCAGGGTTTAAAAATGTTCGAGTTAATTTAGTACAACCAATATTTACAAAACTCTCAGAAAAAATAATTCCTCAACTAACACTACTTAATATTAAAGAAGCAATTGTTTCAGAGAAACTGGCTTCACAAAAAGAAATAGATTCTCTGTTGGCAGAGCTAAGTCAATTTGTTGAAAGCCAACAAAGTATTATAGTCTTTGCTAGATTATTTCAGGTTTGGGGGTACAAGTAAAATAAAAATATTCTTTCTTTAAATATGAACAAGGAAAGTTTTTATACTGGGACTGTTGAACTGACCGTTGCTATGCTGGTGTCGGGAACAGTTGGTGTGTTTTTTAAAGAGTCGCATCAAACAGTTTTTAATGTTGTATTTTACCGCTGTATATTCGGAGCGATTTTCTTAAGTTTATTCTGCTATTTTAAAGGATATTTTCAGCAACACAATTTAAATTTACGACTACTAACACTGGCTCTACTCAGTGGTATATCACTGATTTTAAATTGGGCATTGATTTTCAAATCTTTCTCACTAATCTCAATCGCATTAGGGACAACAGTTTATCATACCCAACCTTTTTTTGTGGTCATATTAAGTAGCTTAATATTTAAAACTACTATTTCTAAAAACAAAATCGGCTGGATTGCGATCGCATTTCTAGGATTAGTGCTGGTTACTAAACTTCGGTTGACGATGGTTTCAATCGACAGTTTTTATATTCTCGGTATATTATTTGCCCTACTCGCAGCTATCTTTTATGCTCTAACTACACTCCTTGTCAAGTGTCTTGAGGGCGTGCGTCCTCACCTCATCGTCCTAATTCATTTGACCCTGGGAGTATTTTTGCTTCTACCTTTCACATCTCTTGAAAAAGTTCCTCTCTTTGGTAACCACTGGTACTACTTACTGAGGTTAGGTGTAATTCACACTGGTATTGTATACATTTTGATGTATTCATCCTACCAAAAGCTCGCGACACCAGCGATCGCAGTTCTCACCTTTGCAAATCCAGCTAGTGCAATGTTTAGCGATTATGTCATCTATAGGCATATCCTAGAGCCAATACAAGGAGTCGGCGTTGCACTCATCGTACTTGCGAGCCTTGCAGTAAATTTAAACTGGTCATTATTTCCAAGTAACTTGATTTCAAAGATGTGAACTAATCAAAAACTGTAGATGCCGAACCTAAAATCTTATGTACTGCAAATTTTTTGTGGAGAAAACTCATGCCAATTATTCAGAAAAAACCTACCGTCGCAATTGTCGGAGCGACAGGTATCGTCGGCACGACTTTCTTATCGCTGTTTGAGGAGCGCTCTTTTGAGTATTCCAATTTACATTTAGTTGCGTCATCGCACTCAGTCGGTCGTTGCTTAACTGTAAACGGACGCGATTATGAAGTTTGCGATTTGGCGGACTTTAACTTTACAGGTGTTGATATTGCCTTTTTTGCCGCTGGAACGCCTATTAGTCGTGAGTGGGTCAGCAAGGCAGTAGAGCAAGGCGCACTTGTGATTGACAACACCAATGCGTTTCGGATGCATCCCGATACACCACTTGTTGTACCGCAGGTAAATCGTCATCTATTAGGAGAGCGACCTAAGAGCGGGATTATTGCTAATCCAAATTGCTCGACAATTCCGTTAGTACGGCTTTTGGAGCCAATTGAACAAAGCTATCGCGTGAGGCGGGTAATTGTTAGTACATATCAATCTGCTTCTGGTCGAGGTGTCACGGGTATTGAAGAACTCAAAAATGGTTCTTTACAAATTATCAAAACTCCATTGGAACCACCAGAAGCAAAGCGCTTTCCTGTGGCTTTGGCTTTCAATCTCATTCCTAGCATTGATGTGCTTCTTGATAATCACTTCACTTTGGAGGAGCAAAAAATGCTTCAGGAGTCGCGGAAGATACTCAACCGTCCTGACTTAGACGTTTCTGCAACTTGTGTCAGAGTGCCAGTTATTAATTGCCACTCAGAAGCAGTTTATTTTGAATGCGATCGCGACTTAGATCGCAATCATATCGTTGAATTGCTCCGTCATGCTCCAGAAGTGACAGTTTACGACGATGAAGCTACGCAAGGTTATCCAACACCGCGAACTATTGATAATCCCGACCATATCCATGTTGGTCGAATCAGAATTGACCCCAATAATCTCAAAGCTGGATGGTTTTGGCTAGTTTCCGACAATCTTCGCATCGGTGCAGCTTTGAACGCCATCCAAATCGCTGAAGAGATGATCCAAAGGCAGGTGATTTGAAATGCAAATCCGCGTCCTCAAGTTCGGTGGATCAACCTTTCAACGTAGTGCTGATTTCAATACCATTGCAGCATTCCTCAAATCTCGACTTGAACAAGATAGCCAGAAGCTTGTAGTAGTAGTTAGTGCGATGGCTGGTTTGACAGATGAGTTTCATAAACTTGCTTTGGAAGTCAACACAAATCCATCACCAGAAGCCCTTGACTCACTTCTGCCACTTGCTGACACCATCGGGGCAAATCTGCTGTGTTTAGCAGTTGAGGCGACAGGTATTTCTGTGAAAGTACTGTCTGGCTATCAACTAGGTATTGTTACAGACTCCAACTTCTCTCATGCTTCGATCCAAAAAATTGATGGAGCAGTTTTAAAACAAGCACTTAGAGAAGTTGATATTGTAGTAGTTCCTGGTGGTCAAGCAGTCGATGAACACAACCGTCCCACTTTCCTTGGTAGAAACAGTTCTGACTTTACTGCTGTAATTCTAACGGCAACACTTGAACTTGAAAGTTGCGAGATTTTTTCTGATGTCAATGGCATTTACAGCGCCGATCCGAATCTCATCCAAAACGCCAGACTTCTTGAAGCTGTATCTTTTGACACCGCGATTAACTTTTCACTCAGCGGGGCAAAAGTCTTGCACTATAAATCAGTACAACTTGCCAAAGATAAAGGAGTGCAAATCGTGTGTCGGCATAATCGGGATGATTATCGCATGGGAACAGTAATCGGTAATGGTCAGATATCAAAGGCAGCTATACTCGATCCTCGGTCAATTGTCTTAGAGTTTGCGTCAAAACGAGATTTCGAGATTGCAAAACTTAAGCTACAACTAGCAAATATTCCTGTTATTTTAATCGAAGACCAAAAAGTGCCAATGCTTGTAGTTACTTGCGGTTTTTTTGATGCTGTCAAGTTCTTAGCTGGGTCTGGTATTGATGCACATCGCCGCAATTGTTTGCTAATTAGTGAATTTAATGGCGATCGCCCAGTACTAAGGCATATTGTCAGTACAAGTGGGGCGATCGCATTATGCCAAACAATTCACGATCGCTTGTATAAACATAGTGAAAGTGCAAAACTATCACAAGCAAATGTGAGTTAAATGAATGATATAGACTCTTGGTTTTCTCAAGACTACGCCCAAGCTCAAGAACGTTTCCAAAAAACAACGCATTTATTAGAACGCGGAGCTATAGAAGTCAGTGATGGTCTGACTATCGACTGGGCTTGGTCGGGAAATCCCCAGTCTCCTCACGTCCTTGTCTTTAGCAGCGGACTCCATGGGATTGAGGGATTTTCTGGTAGCGCTGCTCAACTTTATTTGTTGTCTCTTAACCCTGAAATCTCTACGCTTTGGCTGCATGTACTCAACCCTTGGGGAATGGCAAATCTACGACGCGTGGATAGCGCAAACATAGACCTGAATCGTAACTTTCTCGCAGAAGAAAAAGAGTATCAAGGCGCACATCCCACTTATAATATTCTTGACCCTCTGCTGAATTCACCTTCGCCACCGAAAAGGGATTTCTTTTTATTGCAAGTCATAGGAGCAGTGCTTCAACATGGCTACGAAAACGTGAAAAATGCTGTGGTGACTGGGCAATATGAATATCCCCAAGGTTTATTCTTTGGTGGTAAATCGTTACAGCCTGCGATGTCTCGACTATTATTATTTCTCGACAAGACGCTGAGTCACCGCGAGAGAATTGTACACATTGACCTGCACAGCGGTCTCGGTAAGTTTGGCGAGATATCTTTATTACTTGAAGGAGAGTCTAATCCAGAGCAAGTTGCACGAGCGCAGCGTGCGTTTGGCTCTAATTTAAAAAGCCGTTACGATCGCGGTGGCTACCTTGTTCGTGGTGGCTTTACCAGCGCTCTGACTCAACGCCTTGGGGGTGTCCGCTACGATGGGATTACGTGCGAGTTTGGCACTTATAATATGCTCCGTGTTTTAGCTGCGTTACGCAACGAAAATCGACAGCATCACTATGGACAGAGAAACTTGTTTGCTCCCTCCAAGCAGCGATTGCTAGAGGTGTTTTCGCCCTCCGATCTAAGATGGCGTAGTCAGGTTTTATTACATGCAACAACAGTTTATAAACAAGCCTGTGTAATGTTAAACGATTGAAACTATGTTGGTTCTTAGACCATTAAATACTTTGCGATCGTAGTTTCTTCAGACATAACTTTGCACCTCCTGGTTATAAAGTGTCAAACTTTCTAGTTTTTTTTGTAAGGATTCAGGTAGCAGAGTATTGACAAAGGGAACACTAGAGGGGCAGTATCACAAATATGAACCAAACCCTGCCTCAAGATTTAGACCCGGAAAGCTTGAACCAGTTACCGAAAGAAAAACTGGTAGAGATAATTATTGAGCAGAGCAAGGTAATACGTGAATTACAGAAAACAATATTAGAACTACAGCAAGAAATAGAGCGTCTAAAAGTCAGTAGAGATTTAGATAGTAAAACTTCATCAAAGCCACCATCTGGAGACATTCACAAAAAAAGTGAAAACCAAAAAGCTCCTCCCCAAGAGGAATCAAATCAGCCAAAAAACAAACCAGGTGGGCAACCAGGACATCAGGGGAAAACCCGTAAGGGCTTTGGCAGAGTAGATCGCTATAAAATTTTACGTCCTCTTAATTGTGTCTGTTGTGGTCAAAAAGCATTTGCACCCCTAGCAGTAAAAGTAGAAAAGCACTGTGTAGCGCAATTAGTGGAACGTCCAATAGAAGTAGTTGAGTATCAACGCCAGACGTGCCAGTGTGAGTACTGCGGCAATATACAAACAGCCTCTTGGCCACAAGATATCATCCCAGGACAAGATTTAGGAATCTGTTTACAGGCATTTTTAGGATGGGCAAATAATTATGCACATATGCCCTATGAAAAACAGCAAGAAATGTTGTGGGAGTTGGGTCAAATTGAAATTGGACTGGGAACTTTAGTCACCACCAATGAACGAATTCAAAAAGCGATTCAACCAAGCATTAGTGAGTTAAGTAATTGGGTAAAACAGACACAACCTAACATTCATGTGGATGAAACACCTTGGTCTGTCAAGGGAGTTAAAGAATGGTTGTGGGTAGTTGCCAATTCTGAGTTTTGCCTGTTTATTGCGGCTGACACTCGTTCCAGAGCCGAACTGGAAGCCATTTTAGGGGCTGAATATACAGGGGTAATCAGCAGTGATGATTTTAGTGTTTACAATGGCTATGCGGTGGCTGACCAGCAGAAATGTTTGGCTCATCTACGCCGTCACTTCAAAAAACTAATTCAACTTCCAGGCCTTCATAACCAAGCTATTGGTGAAGCATTTGTTGATTTAATTGATGAAGCTTTTAGAAATTATGCCCAATGGTTTGAGACTCTTGACTGTGCCAGTTAAGTAAGTCAACTTAATTAAACATAAAACGCTCAACTGGATACTGACCTTGCTTGGCTCTATGATTTATCCCACATTCCGCACCCAAAAGTGGTACACAGAGAAAGCAGTAAGTAAATCCAGAATATTGGTAACAATTGAGACAATTAACCTTCAAGAGCAAAGTTAGTAGCCAGAATCAGGGTAGAAGTCAAAAAATAAATAAAATTAGCACTCCATAAGCTTCCATCATGAAAAGCTAAAAATAGTTGATGGAATATAGTGTGAAAATGAATTCGCCCTCTGCGATTGAAGTAAAAAATCTAGATCACCTGGGGATAGTAGCAGGAATTATCGATGAAATAGGGCTGGTAGACCAAATAAATAAAATACTCGGACAGCACCCACAATCAAAGGTGAGTGCGGGTCAGGCGGTCAAAGCAATGATACTAAATGGGTTAGGTTTTGTATCAGGAACATTATATATGTTTCCTAAATATATGGAAAGTTATGCCTGTGAACAATTAGTAGGTGAAGGAGTATTACCAGAATATTTAAATGACGATAGATTAGGAAGAGTATTAGACCAATTATATTTAAAAGGATTAACTGGAATCTTCACTTTGATAGCGTTAGCAGCAGTAAAAAAATATGGAGTGGATTTATCATCGCTACACTTAGATTCTTCTTCACTGCACCTACATGGAGAATATAAAACTGGATTACCCGAAGTAGCGTTTGAGAAAATTGCAACAACAGAGAATGAAACTGTACTTTTAGAGGTAGCACCACAACCAATAAACATCACCTATGGTTATTCACGAGATCATAGACCAGATTTAAAACAATTTATTATAGAGTTAATTTGTAGCAGTGATGGGGATATACCCATATTTTTGAAAGCAGCATCAGGAAATCAATCAGATACAAAAACTTTTGCTAAAACTCTCGTGTATTTTCGTGAAAATTTATTAGCTCAAAATCAAAAAATAAAAAACCAATTAGGTAAACTCACACACCACCCCACTCTCAGATGGATATTTCAATGTTTTCAAGGTATTCATTTATTAATTATTAATGGGGTGTCACAAATCTCAAACCTCTCTAATGAAAGATTATCGATATTACAATTCTTTCCTAATGCTTGTCGTCGCTACTATTTGTTAATTTGATTTTCATTTTAATCGAGCATAATTTTTATCAATTTTTTTGAGTTACTCAGTGATAGTACCTCTACTTTTTTCTGCCCGATTTTTTATCCTGATTTATTTTACTCCTCACTCCGGCTTAATTTTTAACTTTTCATCCTTCACAGTTTGGTCTTGAGTCAAAAACTAGCCCCAAAATTTACGCCTCATTTCTTTTGTGACAGTTCTGGTGCGGAATGTGGGTTCTTAACAATTCATTTTGGTTCGTTTAGCAATGATTATTTAAGACAAAGAGAATTAAAAGAAATTGAGAACAATTGCAATATTGAACCAATAAAGCTCTTCTTACGTAGTGAAGCTTGGAGGGCAACTTTACGGCTCTCTTTGTGATGTCGGTACGCTATTTGCGATCGCAACTCTGGGGTTTTATATCCTAGAGTGGACAAAACAAGTATTGAATAATGAAGAGCAAAGAGCTTTTAGTTCGTTTATCTGGCCATTACTGATTTCTGCTTTATTGTTTAACGATGGTCAACTGTTAGGAAAAAATACAGTTGCAATCAAAGATTATATAAATAACGTTAATACCTACGTACTGACAAGGACAGCTGGCGGGGTAGATTTAAGAGCAGCATACTCAAAAGCAATCGGAGTAGCAGCAGTCCGTGCGGTGATCGGCAGGGAAATTGAAGCTTGTCGCACATCTTCTTTAAAGTCCGCAAGAAACAGTAGAGTGTTTGGAGCAGGCGAAGCAAACATTATCTAGTCAATACCCATCTTATTTTGGAGCGAAGGGGCCGTTTGCTTGGCTAATAGACAGGATAGACAGGATAATCAGCGCTCCACAACAAGCAATTCAATCAGGGGCGAACCCGATTCAGGTACTGTTGTCGCCCTTCAGCGCATTTGTGGGTTCGGTGGTAGCTGAGAACATCACCAATATTTTGGTGGGTCTTTCTGGGGCATATCAATGGGGAATAGAGTTGACAATGCTGCTGTCGGCTTATCTTGGCCCATTGGCTGTTGGAGGATCGTTACTACCTTATGGAGCAAAACCATTGCTAGCTTGGCTAACGGGATATTTTTCTGTAGGCATAGCAAAACTCGGCTTTAACATCATCTCTGGCTTTGCAGCCGAATTAATTGCCAATTCTCGTTCAGATCAACCGCTTTTTTTCTTATCGGGACTTAGACAAAAATTAGGTCCAAATGTAGCCCAAACTGGCTTTGTAAGCAGCAAATACGTCACGATTAAGAGTAAGCCAATCAAAAAAGCGGAAAGACATAGCTGTTCGGAAGGCTTCTAAAGCTTCAGTAAAACTGTTCAAAGGTTTCGAGTCCCACCTTCGTCTTAAACCTCCAGTCATCTGATGCCAAAGAATAAAAGTGTAGGCACAGAAAACTAAGATAAAATGTCGCATTTGGCTAACAAAAATGTTTATTGGAGAAAGAGAAATAATTTTGTGTATTGACGAAACAGGAGATAAGAAAAAGGGAAAATCTACAGACTATGTAACTCGTCAGTATATAGGGAATTTAGGCAAAACCGAGAATGGAATAGTGTCAGTTAATGCTTATGGTGTAGTGGATGGGATTACTTATCCATTAATTTTTCAAATTTTTAAACCGAAAAATCGACTGCAATCAGGAGATAAATATAAAACGAAACCACAAATAGCGGTGGAAATAATTCAAGAGATACAAGAGATGGGTTTTAAAATCAAGTTGGTATTGGCAGATAGCCTTTATGGAGAGAGTGGAGATGTTATCAGAGTATTAGAAAAATTAAACCTAGAATTTATCGTGGCAATTCGTTCTAATCATGGTGTGTTGATGCCAGCCGGAAGTCGGAAGCGTTATAACAGATCGAAAGCCTATGAGCAAAAGCTTTCACATCGTCAAACAGAAACTCGCTATCTCAGAGAAATCATCTTTGGTCAACGTCGTCGCTTGAGATATTACCAAATCAGTAAAAGTCATGTTCCTGACCCTACAGGGGATGAAAGCTGGTACGTTATGACTAATTTATCTGTTGATATTCAACTTAATGTTGCTCAACTTTATAGTTTGAGAAACTGGATTGAATATGGCTTCAAACAAGTCAAGAATGAACTGGGCTGGGCTGATTTTCGCCTAACAGACTATGAAAGCATTGAGCGCTGGTGGGAGATAATTTTTAGTGCTTATCTTTTAGTTAGCATTCCGGCGACTTATTTCCAATTAGAAGCTGAGAAACTGGTAGCTGAAAATCTTCCAAATTCTAGCACTGATTCCTCTTCATTCATCAATGCATCAACTACTGAATTTAGTCAACATCGGGAGTGGGAAGCGGGCATGACATGGAAAAGTTCCCTGAATAACTTGAGACTAATTGTTCAGCCTTATATCTTCTACCATTTGCTGTTACCTTGGTTAGATGTATTCAACATTCCTGGGATGAGACGCTGTTTCCTTAAGTTAATTGAATTGATGAATGGTTTTCGAGCTTCTCCGATTCCTTTCTCTATTGCTAGTTAATCTTCTCTCTATTTTTCTTTCCCTAAAGTAACAAAAGAGGGATAACACCTTTGAATTAAAACAATTGACTGGCATTGAATCATGCCAATGCCGTAAGGGTCGTATTCAAAGAAATCACATTGCCTGTGCTATTTTAATCTGGCTTAGACTCAAAGATTTAGCTTATAAAACTGGCCAAACAATCTATCAAATTAGCATGGATTGTTATCAAATTATTTAGTTCAGCAACTAAAACGTCCGGCTGTTCCCATGTTTATCGCGTAGTTGTTTAGGCGCACGCCGCGGTTACACCGCGCCATTGCTTGTGACAGTTGCGTAAGTCCTGATTTAGATGCGTTTGCCCTGGACTATTACTGGGTCAAATGTCATGAATAAGACTATTTGAAAATCGACAAAAGATTTGCTGGATAAGAATTTCCTGTTTTTAGCAATGGCTATAAGCGTGGCAAATGACCCACTACAGCAGCTATATTAGGTACTTCAATGAAAAATTCTAGACCTGATTTGAGCGACCACTGAGGTTTAAAGTTTAATATTGAACATGCGTTTGAGATATCAGCTTGTGAATGCTGGATATCTCCTGGACGAGCAGGCATAAAATTAATTGCTGATTGGTGCTTAGAAAAACAAGTTTTGAGAATATCAACTAGTTTAATCAAAGAAGTATTTTTCCCATTACCTAAGTTACAAATTATAGAAGCTCCAGATTTGAGGGGAGTAGTTAAAGCTTTGGTAAATCCATTTGCCACATCTTTAACATATATAAAATCTCGTGTTTGAGTACCATCTCCATAAATAGTTATAGGTAAACCTTGCTGCATGGCATTCACAAAAATAGAAATTACACCAGAGTATTGGGAATTAGGTTGTTGTCTAGGGCCAAATACATTAAATAAGCGCAATCCTACAAATGAGAAACCTAATTGTTTGGCGAATAATTTAGCGTATTGTTCGCACACCAGTTTTTGTAAACCATAGGGAGAAATGGGGTAAGTCTGTTGATTTTCTGAAATTGGTAGTTGCGTCGGATTGCCATACACAGCTGCCGAACTGGCAAAAACTAGTCTAGGAATATTTAAGGCCTGGCAAAGTTGAATTACAGCGATCATTGCAGAAAGATTATTATGATGAGCCTTTAGTGGTTGCAGCCAAGATTGAGTAACTGATGGGGTAGCTGCCAAATGGGCAAGTCCATCAATTTGCTCGGTAAAATCCTGGGGTTGACATCTGGAGATATCTTTTATCAGTAGTTTGAGATGAGGATGATTAAGTAAGTTTTGTAATTTACCTGTCGATAGGTTATCAACTACAGTGACATGATGACCATCTGACAAAAGCTGTTCTGTCAGATGTGAGCCGATAAAGCCGGCTCCACCAGTGACAATAAAATGCATAATTTTGAAGTTCCTTAAAAACAAATATTTTTATCAGGTTTGGAGATGAACGGGCATTGCATAATAGAGGGATGAATTGAGGTCATCTACTGTGCATTGTCCATACTGCGAGTCCAGCAGGATTAGAAAGAATGGTAAGCGTCGAGGTAAACACTCATCACATTTGTGTTGATTGTAGTCGCCAATTTATAGATGCCTACAATCCACCAAAAGGGTATCCAGATGAAGTCGTAGATATGCTTAAACACTCAGTTCGTTTACTACTTCATTGTTTGAAGTATAGACAAATACCTATATTTAGTTAATTCATCCTGTATTTATGTAACGCCGATGAACGTAAGCCCATCTCTGCATTACCTTGTTTCTTATGGGAGCGGGCAAAGTTTATCTATATGGTGAAATGCCACACCAAATCTATAATTTGGTGGTCTACCCTAGCCTATGTATTTACAGAACTATTGCAGAACATTCTTCGTGATGGATTTGAATCTCCACATTCTTTGAATATTAATGAAGGTGACATTATCGGAAATCAACGAACTCATTTCGTCTCATTTCTATTCAAACTGAGTAATTTGTAGGAATAGACAAATTTAATGGCTCTCTTTGTCAGAAGTGTTTGTAACTCACTAAGTTTTTTAATTTTCCACTTGAGATACCTAGTCTTATGAAATAAAAAGTACAAAATTGGATGAACAACTAATAGTTTTTCCTTTCTGAATGCCCCCCATAGTTTGCCGTCTTTGATACCCTGTACAATTAAATACTGTTCTAACCAGTTTAAGAAATTGAGACGCGCAGCGTATTCTTTACCTTTTTGCTCTGCTGCTGTGTGGCAACAACTATTAGGATGCTGTCTATATTTATACCAAAACTTACTGGCTACGAATACAGGGAATTGCAGACAAACCTTGGTGGAAAAAACTTGATCTTCATATAGACCCCGGAATGTCTCTTCAAAGCCACCGACTTTTTCTATTACCTGACGGCGTACTAACATTCCTGATATGCAAATTTTCATTTTTAATGAGAGCAGGAACAGCATTGGTGGCTGGATTTTAGTATCAATTTGTACTCTAAAGTCCTTCATAGTCACAATAGGGATGTCTAAAAAGTCACGTTTCATATCTTGAGGATTTCCAGTCCAGCTATACCACCACTGAATTGGCCCATAAACCATAGCAGCTTCAGGATGGGAATCTAAAATAGCGGCTTGTTCCTCTAAAGTTTGCGGTATCCAGATATCATCGGCATCTAAAAAGGTAATATATTCGCCTTTGGCGTGGCGGATACCTAAGTTGCGAGTTGCACTCATGCCGCGATTTTGATGTCCTTTGTGTTCTAAGTAACGAACTTTTTCAGGAGATTTTTGTGTGTAGCTTAGAGCAATGTTTGTACTAACATCGGTAGAGCCATCATCTACTAGTAATAGTTCCCAGTTTTCATAAGTCTGGGCAAATACGCTTTCTATTGCTTCCACAAAAAACTTCTCACCAGCATTAAAGAAGATGATGATGCAAGAAATCAGAGGTTTGTTAATCATAATTAAAAAAACCTTGACAACCAATGAGCAAAGGTTTCTCCGTCCCAATCTTTAACCACAACACGAGGTAACAGGAAAAAGTTGCTATGCTGCCGAACTTTACCAACGATGCTAGAACAGGCGCAGGTAAATCCAGCTTCTTGGATAATGGAAGTAGTCTCCGTTGTGTAGCTACCATGAGGATATGAAAAACTCGCGATCGCATGCCCTAAGATTTTCTCCAGGTAGTCTTTACTTTGCTGAATTTCATCCTGTTGCGAGACTATGGAAAGTTGAGAAAGAAAGGGGTGTGTTACAGTGTGGGCACCAATTTCGATCAGTCCCCCTGACTCTAATCCAAGCATCTCCTCTTTGGAAAGAGAGCGATGGGTCGATCGCCCTACAAGTTCAGCGTTTGCCCAGATAATTAGTTCATCTAGTAACTTACTTCGCTCGTTGACAGATAAAAACTGCAAGATTAGATACAGTGAGCGATAGAGATTATAGCGTAGGGTAGGAGCTTGTTTTGGTTTTCTGTCGCTTTGCCAATGGCGATCGCGCTGAAGATCGGCTTCACTGTAATGTGTTGTTTCTCTTAATTTCCATTGGTAGGTTCTGCCATTAATATTTAATTGGAGTAAGTCTGGTAATGTACCGGGTTGCAATAGCAGTTGCTCTAGTTCGTCCCACCAAAATTCACGCTTTTGGTCAATACCGCCAGTGGTAACAAAAACTGTTGCTGGGATATCGTACTTTTCCAATAACGGTTTGGCATGATAGAAGTTATCTGCATAACCATCATCAAATGTAACTATAATTGACCGATTTATGTATTGGCGATCGCTAAGCCTTTTTGTCAATTGCTGTAAATGCAGAGGATAGCCATATTGTCGTAAAACTTCTAAGTGTTCGGCGAAGTGTTTTGGTGTCACACATAATGACCAAGGGTCTGAATCTGTCTCAGTTACCCGGTGGTACATTAAGATGAGCGCGCCAGGGAAAATTTTATTTTTCAGTTGCCCAACAGTGTGTTGAGCTTTGTTGCTGAGTGTGCCTAGAATCATTGTTTCGTTCTTTCATGCCTCTAAAACTACCTGTTGGTGTAGCATTGGATTAGCATTCAGAGAGTTTGAAAAGGAAATACATCTCCGCACCTTTAGGATCTTTGCGTCTCTGATGCCACTCATTATCTGCTAACCATTTTAGGATGCGGCTTGTCAGCCATGGAATCGCTGTTAAAGGTTTTAAGATCGCAATTACAGCGTAGTCTTTCCAGGACTTTTCCGGTTTTTGCTGTCGCCGATTAACAATGTCTGTTAGCGTGCGGAGCATGGCGATTGTTTGCAACTGTTTTCTTAAACGGTGTAATTTATTCTGGGCTGCATCATTGGCTGCCTGAATTGGATCGGTTAGATAGCGAACGTAGTCAAGCCCTTCCTCTATGATTCCTTCGATTGCTTCATAGTGATGCCATGCATAATACTCTAGGCAGACATCAAAACCATATTTGGCAGCAAGCGATCGCATTTGCTGAGTATCGAGTCTTCTAAGATGCCCTCGATCTTCATAAAAAAAAGTATTTTTAGGGTGCTGCCTCAATCCATTCTTTTTAAGCCGACAAAGATTGTGTTCAAAGCTGCCTTCATTTCCACACGGACAGATGTGAAGCATTCTAGTTCCCGGTTTGCTTAGTTGCGATAATAGTATCCAGGTTTCATCAATGTCTGATACATGTTCGAGAACGTGATGACTGAAAATGAAGTCAAACTTACAGTAAATTAAAGTAGGGTCATCAAGTCTGAAAAAATCACAATTTGGATTCTTGGCTTTAGCCTTTTCTAATGCGACAGAACTTAAATCCGTACCGCATACTTGCCATCGCGGGAAAGCCTGCTTGATGACAGAAGTAAAAACACCTGTTCCACAACCAAAGTCGAGAGCTATTCCTTCTTCAGGAAGGCCTAGTTCCAAAAGCAGTTCGTACACGCGTCTCTTTTTTCGGGTAGGCCATTCATCCATGTAATCGCCTTCATAGCGATTGTTATAAAATTGGGATGCGTTCTTTATATCGTTAAGCTCTAGGCGTTCTATTTCTGTACTTAACTCCATTGACTTATTCCTTTACAGCTCTAGCTGTAATTAAAACCTGGTATTCAGGGTCGTGATAGTCTAGCTTTGATTGCTCTAGTTCTTCAGTTACAATGCCGTGCAAAAAAGCGATCGCACTCAACACGTTTCCACAGGCTGTAACTTGTATTTTGTCTCGGTCAAAAGCTTCCTCTAATAGTTGCTGTGTGGAGAGAGTGGTGAAACTCCAGTATTGACCCCAACGAGTCATATCATCATGACTGATTTGAGTAATACCTGGTACAGTGGCGAGTAAAACACCTCCTGGCTTGAGAATGCGGTGAAGAGTTTTAATTGCGGCTCGGACATCGTAGATAAATGGCAGTGTTTGAGTCAGGATGATGCAGTCAAAGGTGTCGGATGGGAGATGATTTGCGTTGGTTAAATCTGCCACGATAGTTGCTCTGGGATTACCTGCTTCCACGTGAAGTACGTCGCTTTTTGTAATGCGATCGCCACCAAATTTATCTGTGTAGAGGGGTTCCTTAATCTCTAGTACATTTCCTTGAATATCTTCAGAGTAACGAGCTAGAAAATTTTCAATATAGTAGCGGTCAATCGCTAAACCCCGATCTAAACCGAAGTTAGGTCTAATTGGCTTGATTCGTCCTAAGCTACCAAGATTTATGCTTCCCATTGGTAAGCGACCATACCGGATATCTCGCAGCCAATGGTATACAGGAGTTGGCAATTTCTTAACCAAGCTGATATTCATGATGCCACCTCTGGTTTTACTGCCCTAACAGTAATTAATACTTGGTATTCATCATCTTGGTAATCGAGTTCTTTCTGGCGTAAATCTTTGACAGCAAGTCCTTGCAAAAAGGCGATCGCTGCTAAAACATTCCCATAAGTTTCAACTCGAACGTTGGTTTTGGGAAATTTCTCTTCAAATAACAACCGTGCTGATTGAGTCGTTAGCGCCCAACACCAATCATCACCCCATTCGCATTTGACTACTTGACTAATACCAGGAACGGTTACTAGTAAGATACCACCGGGCTTTAGGATGCGGTAGAGGTTTGCTAGAGCCACTTGCATATTGTAGAGAAGGTGCAATGTCTGCGTTAAAATCACACAGTCAAAAGCGTCTGATGGGATATTATCTGCCTTAGTCAGATCGCCGACAATAGTCGCCTCTGGGTTCCCTTCTATTACATGTAGTACATCACTTTGAGTAACGCGATCGCCACCAAATCTGCGTGTATATGATGCGTCGCCAATCTCTAATACTCGTCCTTGGACATCATTAGCCTGACGCTCAAGAAAATTTTCTATATAGTAGCGATCGATGGGAAGACCTCGATTGTAGCCAAAATCCCGACTTATGGGAGTTAACCGTCGCAAGGAACCGAAATTCACCATTCCTGTTGGTGGACTATATTTCTCACCGAGTACTTGAGAACGTAACAAATGGTAGAGAGGTGATGGTAATTTTTGCTGTGCGATTTCCTTCAATTGTTTTTTATTCATGAGAATTAGGTTTGTAAAGTTAAAAGTCATCTTTTCTACAAAATGTTGAGTAGGCTTTGTTAGTTTTGATAACATTGGATGGCGATAAGCCCATAAGTGTTTTTGAAGAGCTTGCCAGACCTCTGTATCTTTGGCTCCCTGTTCAGTCAAATACTTCTCTAACCATTTCAAAAAAAACAACCGTCCTTCATATTCCTTCTCTGTGTTATGGGTACTAGAACAGCAGGAGTTTGAATGCTGTCGATATTTTGCCCAACATTCATTCGTTACAAATACAGGCGCTTTCAGACAGACTTTGGCATAAAAAACTTGATCCTCATAGAGTCCGCGAAAGCTCTCTTCAAATCCGGCGATCGCTTCTAGTATTTCACGTTTGACCATGAGGCTACAGGTACAAGGTACAGCGCCGCTCTTTTGTAAAAAGATGGTTAGTAGTGTTGGAGGTTTGAACAAAGTATTAGGTTTTTTAGTTACTTCTGCCACCTTGTCACAAAATTCTTTTTGAGTATCCTCTGGATTTTTTGTCCAGCTATACCAATATTGAGTATTACCATAAACCATACCGGCTTCAGGGTGAGTATGAAGTATTGCTACTTGTTGTTCCAGGTTTTGCGCTAACCAAACATCATCAGCATCTAAAAAAGCAATGTACTCACCTCTAGCATTACGGATACCTAGATTGCGCGCTGCGCTCATACCTCGATTCTGGTGGTCTTCATGTTCTAGATAACGCACTTTTTCAGGATATTTGTTTGCGTACTCACGAGCAATTACAGTACTGCCATCCATAGAACCATCATCGACCAATAATAGTTCCCAATTCTTGTAGGTTTGGGCAAATACGCTTTCTATTGCTTCTTGAATAAATTTCTCGGCATTGAAAAAAATGGTAATTACAGACACTAGTGAATTGCTGTTCATTTCATTATTACAAAAGATATTTGTCGATTAAGTCTAATATTTGTGAATCTTGACTGGCATCAAATTTTCGGGCATACAAACAAGATGACTGAGACAATTTATTGAAATCGTTAATACCCAATATTTCTGGACTATCCGAAGAATCTAACCATTGTGTATAGGTCATACAGTTATTTATTATTTTTTCTTTGAAGGGTGAATTCATAATAATGGTTTGAAAGAAAATTTCATCAGGAACCGCTACATTTTTAAAAAAATTGGTAAAACATAGATTTTGACTAACGAAATTGTTGACATATTCTGCAAGTTCTCGTGAAAAACACCAATATGAAGAACCTCCAAATGGTTTAAAGTCTTTTGGAAATTTGCGTTTCAATTGGTATTGAAACAATGATGCTTGGAAGCGTTTATTAAACAGATTGAAATAAAAATATTCAATTCTATCTATTCCCCCTCTGTGTTCTCCCCCCTTTATCCATACATCGCTTGGTAAAGGAAAAAAATTTACAAGAGAATAATAATTAATCTGTTTTAAAAAATCTCGAATTTGTTGACTAGATTTGATTGGATAACATTGTCCTGTTAAAAGCTTAATGTAGTCGCAAGATATTTGACTATCAAATATTTTTTTGATTCCTTTGATAGAAGCTAAAACATGACCAAAATCACCCCAATAGCATTTGTGTCTCTCAAGAAAGTAAACATTTGAATACTTGGATAATCCTTGAACCATTTCTTGATATATTTCGTTATTTGTTTTTTTATCCACATGAATCAAGAAAGATGTTTTGTCTACATTTAATCTATTGACAAGACGTATTAATTGCTGTGGATATTTATATGCTGATATAATATAAGCTATTTCCATGGCATTTCTCATTCTCAGTTTTGTTCTAGTTTCAGATTCTCTTGAGTCACCTGTCGAATCTCTCTGACTAACTGCGCTCCTATAATAAACTTAAGAAATAAATTCATAATTTTTTTAGTCAACAAAATACTAAAATTCAGACGGCAAGCTCTATTCAAAAGCTGCAAAGCAGTGAATTTATCTTTTTTCCAGTAGTAGTAAATTAGCTCAAATAACCGATCAATAATCTGAGCATAAACTTGGTTACGATGTTTTTTACATTCTTTACCATCGAGATTATAGTATTTGCAAAAATCTTGGTGTATTCTGAATATTTCTTCTATGATTTGATTTAAATCTACAAGAGTTAAATCTTTTAGCTCATCTGAAGTTCCTATCCAAAACAAGGTCATTGCTCTCAAAAATACGCCATCATTCCACGTCTTGGTTTTTTCCCACCCCAGTAAATATCCTATGTTAGTACAGTTGATTTGCAGTGGCTCATCATCAACTATATTTCCATAAGTAGCTGTCATAGAGTCAGGATTGCTCCGCAGCTTAATGAGATATTCATTTAGGTTTGCAACTTGTAGTTGACGGACAATTCTCCACCATAAATCATAATCTTGAGCATAAGACAAAGCTTCATTGTAAAATCCAATCTGTTCCACAATGGTGTATTTACGAAACATCACAGCACTATGTACAAAAGGGCAATAAAACAAAATTTCCCAACGAATTTGTGTGCTTTTACATGGTAAATTGCATTCTCCTATTAAGCTTCCTTGTGGATCGATATATTTGTACCATGTACCTACTAGTGTTACTTCGGGGTGGGTTTTCAAAAAAGTAACTTGTTTAGCTAACCTTTCGGGTTCTGAAACGTCATCCGCATCTTGACGAGCAATAAATTCCCCTTCAGCTAATTTCAGTCCCTTATTTAGGCTTCGCGTTAAGCCGAGGTTGTAATCGTTATCTATTAACCGGATACGTGGTTCGTCATAGGAACAGATGATTTCTCGCGTGTTATCTGTAGAGCCGTCATTAATAATTAAGAACTCAAAATCTGGGAATGTCTGAGCAAGAATGCTATCTATCGCTTCTCGAAGATAGCGTTCTCCGTTATAAACTGGCATTAAAACTGTAACTTTAGGCATTTATTATTACCTTATAAAATTTAAGCATATTTAATAGTTTTAATTACCTTTTCATAGTAGTGAAGAAGTTCTTTTACTGTGTTTTCAATGGCAAATTCTTGAACTTTCAACTTTGCTGCTTGACCAATTTCATTTAAATTAGGGTGCATCCATACTTCATTTATTTTGATAGCTAGTGCGTTTACTTCACCCACAGGTACAAGAAAGCCTGTTTCTCCCTCGGTCAGCAGTTCCTCAAAACTAGCATCAACTGTCCCAATGATAGGTTTACCCAATGCCATAGCTTCTAAACAAGCATTTGGTAAGTTATCAATTAGAGAGGGTAAGACAACAAGTTTAGCCCCTGCGATAACAGGATAGAGCTGGGTATGGCGTATCCGATCGATAAAGATGAGTCGTTCTATATACTGACTACACAAAGAAAGGGCATATTCCTTCATGGAAGGTGCAAGAGAAGATGGTACATCCTGTCCTACAAAGACAGCATGACAGTCTAGATGCTTCTCAAAGACTTGAGGTAGCGCTTGAGCTAATATATGAAATCCTTTATGGACTTGAAAACGACCGAAGAATAGTAAATATTTTTTGCCTTGTAAGTATTCATTGAAGACAGATAAATCCCAATCCGATGTTTCTAAATAAAAAGGTGTGCGAATAACCCGAACATGAGTTATTTTTGCTTCCTCAGCTAGTAGTCGCTTGAGAGTATAACTTGGCGCATAGATATGTTTGCTCAGGCGCATTTGTAGCCATTCTAACCACTCTATAATTTGCTCATCGCGATCGCGCTGTTCCCCAGAGCTTTCATACCAAGCTGGACGATATGCAGAAATACGTGTTACCTGTGGAATAGGTAAAAGAAGGCTTGAAACAACACCACACGCATCCCAATCTGGGAACTGAACAATATCGAAAGGCTGCTGCTTGTGTAACTCTAAAAGTTTGCAATAAACCTGAAAGCTAAAGTCCAGACATTGTAAAGTTTGGCATATACTGTATTGACTTAGTTTATTTAGTATTCGCTGTATTTTTCCTAAGGTTAGGCGATGAACTTGAATACCTTCATATTTAAATTCAGCCCTATCGATTTCTGAGAGAACTACAATATGAACCTCATGCCCTAAAAACAACAATGCCTTGGCGACTCGATGTAGATAGTTAGCCAAACCACCACTAAAATATTTTTCAGTTACATATTCTGTTGTCGCAAATCCAATACGCATACTTTTATCGTCAACCTCACTAAATAAATTTTATTTGTTGAAAGTATATAGTTATATAAAAGTTTTTTTAACTGCTATGCTTTAAATAAATTTTGAATTTTAAGTAAAAATTTCTCTCAACTTCATGCATATATCTCCTTTTTAGTTGCTTGCCTACTTTTTCTTTAACGGAGACCATAGGTTCTAGTTATAAAGACCAGGCGATCGCTTGAATTCGCCTTAGGAAATTGGAAGTTAAGATATTCTTGAAGGTTTTGTAACAGTAATTGCTTTCGATATTACTCTTCTCATTGCTATTTTTGTTTTTTTGGCTAGCTTTAGTAGGCTAGAGATACTAGAGTGAGAACCATATAGAGATAATGCTTCTTGATTAAGAGGTTTCTTCAGTAGTACTGAATTAGCTAACTGACGGGTAATTTCGGATTCTCCCTCGTCTTGTAGTAGGTCAATAAGGACTAACAACTCTCTATCAGTAATCCAGTTTTTCAAACATCTTTTTGACCATTCTGTGACAGTTTGAAATCGAGAATTATCCTTAAAATTGGGAGATGATAATGTTCTTCTCCTGAATGCAGAAATAGCTGTCTGATAAAGCTCGGGAACACTGCTCAATGTTTGTTCCCATTTGAGATTGTCTACTATAGTTTGCCGTGCAGCCATGCCAATGCGTTGGCGCATTTCTCGATCCTTCTCTAGGGCTGTAAGCCTTTTTAAAAACATTGCAGTATCATCAAATCCAGCAAGAAAACCATTAGTGCCATCCTGGATTAACTCTGGAGCTAAACCAACCTCAGTAGTTACACAGCAAAGCCCCGAACTCATTGCTTCAATTAACGGTACTGGCCCACCCTCAATACGTGCCGTTACAATGTATGCATCCATTAACCGATAGCTTTCAGCAACATCATCTTTTTCTAATAAAAAGGGTAAATGTGTTATTCTGGCTCCATTTTGTCTCTTTTGTTGAACGAGCGATTGCCAACCTGGACCTCGTATAACCCACCAAGCAGATGCAAAGTTTGTACTACTTTCATCAATAAGCTTTTCCAGAATATTGATACCTTTTCGATTACACGAATCACTTGACCTTTTTGCAGAAAACCCAATAACAAAAACATCGTCTGGAATTCCGTACCGACGACGCAAATTCTTACGTTCTTCTTCATCAGCAGGATGGAAAAGTTTTATGTTCACGCCATTACGAACCATCACTAGCCGATCTTCAGCAATACCTTTTTCAATTAAAAAATCATGCCATTGGGAGCAAACAGTCATAATACTGTCTACATAAGGTGCAGGTTCAATACTCCATACATTTTCAAAATGGTGTATGGTTGCAACACAAGCTGTAGTTTCTGAAAAGGTAGGAAATAAAGCAGTGGCTATATGGGGAGTAAGAAAATGGACAATATCTAATGGCAGTGGAAAGCGTCCATTACAGAGTGAGAGTAACTCATGTAAAACAGGTTCAGAACAGATATATGCTTCAATTCCTGGAACTTTATTAGAAATTTCAGTAGCAATCGTGCCTGTAACCCAATGTATTGAATCTGGAACTAGCAGTACTTGAAGAGTTGGATGTGAGTCCATAAAAATTAGCTAGATATTTAAACGATTTTTATGATTATTTGATTTCTACAATTAAGATGATTGTGTTGCTACTAATAACTGTTTTTCCACCTCCTGAATAGTTTTCATTTTCATGGAATTCAATGTATTTGTATCAACTCCTTGGGAAATAGTACTGACTAAACTATCAACCAATTTTGCAGAAGTAATACTGCTTGCTTCAAAACAATAATTTTCTTGCTTGCTTTCCTTAAAAAAGCTTTCTAATTTATCATCCCATTTGATACCAATAACTGGGATACCTAAAGAATAGGCTACTATACAAGCATGTAATCTAAAAGCTACAATTCCTCGAAAATCACTGATTGTTTCGACAAGTGCCTTACCACTTGTAGGTCTTGGCAGAAGAACATCAGAGCGATCGCGTGATTCAACTAAGGAATTGACTATTGCTTCTGCGAATAATTGGTCAGTAGCAGAACCATTCGTAAAAAACTTAAATTGTAATTTCCTGGTAATAAGTTCATGAACAATACCACTCCAAAAAGTTAATAACTTATTTTCAGAAAAAAAGTCTTTTACTACTTCCTTTGAATGTCTTTTTAAGACATCAGGCTCAGCAACTCCTAACCCTATGTACTGGGAATTTTCTTTTCTGTGAATTCCATAAGCTTCTGCACAGCAAGTTGCTATATCATGAGAAGCATTTAATTTTGTTAGGATTCCTGGTATACGTTTAGATAACCTGTTCAGAGATTCAATATCTCTAACAGTAATACTTGTGGCATGATTCAAAGCTTGACTAAATAAAAAGGTGGCTAACCTTGACCAATGATAGCTAACACCACAACCATAGAAATAAAAAGGCAAACCTAATTTTTTAGCACATTGAGAAACACCATATATTTTTAAAGGAAAATCAAAGTTGTTATCAGCGAGTAATTGCCCTCCTCCGATAATTAGCATTGAGGCTCCCTTTAATTTGTGCTTATAAAGCCTATATCTCTGCGGTCTCCATTTAAAAAACCACCATAAAGTAGTTGCACCTCTATGTGAAAAAACTTTTATGATTAATTTCCACATAAAAAGTTTTAACGATGTTTTTGAAGCATCAATACTGGGCATTTCTTCTTCAAGAAGAATATATTTATCTAACTCTTCTCTAAGTGATAAATCTAGAAAGTCAACCTTTATAGATGGCATTGAAGTTTTAATTAGATACGAGAAAGTTTCAGCAATAATTGCGTCTCCTATATTGTTGCTAAATACTTCTCCACAAATTACTATTTTTTGTGATTTCATATTTTCTCCTCATAAAATAAATTAATTTATCAGCTTCCACTTTCTTGGCTGATAATATAAACATTTGTTCATATTTTTATCATTTTTAACTATAAATTTGTATGATTCTACAAAATCAAGAATATTAAAGTATGGGCTATTACTCAAATTAATTTTTGCTGAATATACACCTGCTTTTAAGCCACAATAAGGCATATAAAGTTGTATAGTAAATTTTCCTGGAGATAAATTGAATGCTTGCCCATCATAACTAGATTTTAAAACTAATACTTCCTCATTTAATTCTGACAAATAATTGACAATAACACTTAAATTTACATCAGATAGATTTTCAAATGTATAACCATGAACGTTGAGATAAGCAGGTTTACCACTGACAAGATGTTCGAGAATGTTGCCATCATTATCTCTGAATGATAAAGATTTTATTTGTAAACCTGTCGATTCTGCACGGTCTGGCAGCAGAATTTCTGCCACCAATTTATCTTTATTATTACCATTTATAAATAAGTCTTCTTCGTATTTGTCAATCACAAAACTCGATTTTTCACTCAGAAGCATTTGACCTTTTGACAAATAAATTGCCGTCTCACAAACAGCTATGATTGATAAAGAATTATGAGAAACAAGTATAAATGATGTTCCTTTATCTCGAAGTTTAGCTAATCTCCGATGGCATTTGGCTCGAAATTTAGCGTCTCCCACAGCTAATACTTCATCAATTAAGAGAATATCTGGATCGGTATGAATTGCACTGGCAAAACCTAACCTAGCTGCCATTCCCGAACTATAAGTTTGCACAGGTGCATCAATTGCATCCCCAATTTCTGCAAATTCTATAACTTCATCAAATCTCTCATCAATTTCCTTTTTGGACAATCCCAAAATTGCCATATTGGCATAAATATTTTCTCGCCCTGTCAAAATAGGATTAAATCCTGCTCCCAAGGCAATTAATGGTGCTACTCGACCCTTAATTTCTACACAACCACTATCTGGCTTAATCAAACCAGCAATAATTCGCAGTAGTGTTGATTTTCCACTACCATTTTTACCAACTAAGCCTAATGCTTCTCCTCGGCGCAATTCAAAACTGATATTATTTAGCGCCCAAAATTCTTTTTCTCGTAGTTTATTACTCTTTTGCCGCAGTCCTAATAATTCGGAGGTTATATCCTGAACACCATACATCAAAGACTGTTTCAAATCTCGACAAAACTTTTTAGAAACTCCTTTAACTGAAAGGATAATATCACTTTTACTATCCTGCGGCTTTGCTGCTATTTCTTGCTCATCGATAATCGTCATAATTATGAACTAATCCTCTCAATTACAAAAGGCATTGCTAGACGATAGATAATCCAAGCTAACAGCAATCCTAAAATTGCAATTAAACTTGCTACCCAAAATCCCTCCGGGTCTGATATAACGCCTGTTGTTGCTAATTCTCGCGTTGTTACTAATAAAGGTGTAACCGGATTTAGTTTCAAAATACTGCCAAATACTCCATTACTAGGAACTGGATAAACTACTGGCGTAAGAAACAACCAAAATCCAATAATCAAAGTTAATATCCTAGAAAAATCTTGGTATAAAGCACCTATCGGTGCTAACAATAAACCAATAAATATTCCTAACAATACTAAATGAATTAATGCGACTGGGGCTAAAATTAGGCTCCAAGTAGCTGGGATTTGAAACCAGATAAATAAACCCACAATTAAAATGAGCTTGATGCCAAAGTTAAAAAATACTTCTCCTAGTTTGGCAAGAATTAGTGCTTCATGGGGAAAGTTAATTCTTGCCAGCATTGACTTGGCATCGTTTACTGCTTGGATTGGGCCATTCAGTGCCTCTGTGAAGGTTTGCCAGAGTGTCATACTGAACATGACATAGGCAGGATATGGTAACTCTGTATTACCAATATTGATAACGCCATTACTTTTAGCAAAAGTAAAACCAGCTGCCGTAATTATCGGTGGAATAAATGCCCAAAAAATTCCTAGAAATGATTGACGGTATTGAGCGCTAATATCTCGTACTAAAAGTCTCCAAGCTAATTCTCGGGAGGCTAATAAATCTCGTCCCATTTCCTTGAACAACTTCAAGGGATGGCGCATCCGACTCTCAGATGTGTAAGATATGTCAATAGATTTAGTTAATCCTAATTCTTCTTGCTGTATTTGCTGATGTAGTTTAGTTCTCAATCTACTCATAATCTTAAGACACATACCTCCAATCTGAATTACCAAATTTCCTGTATTTCATAACTAGCTTTGTAGATGTAAGAAAGTTTTTGCATTTATTAAATCAATAGAAAATTTAACCTAAAATTTAGATGTTCTTTTATCATGTTGTGGAATATTTATCTGCAAAATTCGTAATCATATAAATGTAAATTTGTATATCAAAACACTATTAATTATATTCAAAAATATTTTTCAGTAAAGATGGATTTATGGAACTCTTGAGAACGCCGTAATCTCTGGTCGTAAATCTCAATTGCAATATCAAACGATCCTTAAGTAGTGGGCGAGTTGCTTTATGAAAACAATAGGGGTCTTCAATAAAACCAGAACCTGCTTCTCCACAGATAGTTAAAACATCTTCATGGCTGTAAGAGTTAAGAACTTCTCGATCTGTTCGTTGAGTCAGAGAAATAATTTGGGTCATCTTTTTTTTTAATATGGCTACCACTTATACAAATGTGGGGGCCACTCTGTAGATCTACATCAGTTAAGTAAAAGAAAAATCTAAGACAACTATAGTCATCTGGGTCATAATGAAAGAAACTAGCTGTCTTAGTAAAATCATAATTTTTTTCGTTAACAGCAAATGTCCACCAAAGCCTGGCATCTGTGAAAATTGGCTCTGTTTTCATATATTTGGCCGCAATCATTCTGATAGCTGGATCGTTACTTAGTCTCTCAATTGCTGGACAAAGAATATCTACATTGAAATATGTGGCGGTAGAAAAAGGAGCTTTATTTTTTTCTTCTGCTTGTTTTTTCTGAGAATAAAGAAAGCCGCATTTACTATCTAAATTGCCATAACAATCTGTAGACATAGCAAACATCATTATTTCTTGGTAAATAATATCTGGTAGTTTAATACCTAAATAGCAACCATATTTATTTAATGAATTAACAACCCGATCTACATTAATTTTTGGAAAAAAAGATTTTTGTACATCATAGTGATTTAATTCAGGAACTCTAGATAAGGATTTTATTGAATTCCTAAAAAATACAAATCGACTCAGTATAGATATCACAGTCCATATAGGATTTGTGATTGTATGATGATAATGTGTCTGTAATCTCGCTCTCATTTCTCGAAGGTTTTTATCGAGTACTAAAAAATTAATAGCCTGGTAATAACTTGTTTTCATTTCGCCAGCCTCCAAATACGAAAAAGTAGGCAATTCAAAATTACTATTTTAAAATTACAGAAATATTAAGATATTGTTCGACCATTTATTTGATAGACAACCTGACAATAATTAGGTTCCAGATTAATTTAAAGTAGTAGGCAGTTCTGAAGCGTTTTCTAAATTGCGTATATATAAGTCAGTCGAAGTACTGTTTATCATACGAATAATCTTTGCTGGGTTGCCTGCGACTACAGCACTTTGAGGAACATCTTTTACAACTACAGAACCTGCTCCAATAACAGCATTATCACCAAGTTTGATTGGGCCAATAATTACAACATTCGAGCCGATATCTACATTGTTACCTATTTGCGGTGAAGCACTAATCGAACCATCTGGTAATTTTTTATTACCAATAGTTGTCGAATGTCTCAAAGTACAATTTGTACCGATTACAGTTTCATGATTAACAACCAAACCATAACCGTGTTGAAGCTTAAAATTAGAGCCAATTTTTGTATTCCAAGGTAATTCAATACCTAATATATACTCTACTATTATTTGATAAATAATACAATATATTCTAGAGAAAAATTTGCAGAAAATTGGTAAATGTATGAATGCTCCATTTAAGCGAAACATTAATAAAACCAACCGAGACTTGAAGCTTGTATCCTGATTAATTCGCCAATCTTGGAGTAGGTAATTAATTGTATTATTCATTTATTTGACCAAATAAATGTCACCCAAACTTCTCTTGAATAGACTAGAAAGATTGATTTAAAGAAATGATATTCTATTTATTTGATGTCATATCTTCTCTAATTTGCTGTTCATTCCAATTCCAGCCAGCAACTGCTAGTAAAGTCCACCAATAAAAGAAGAAAGTAGTATGACTCCAAATATTCTCGGTAATCATTCCCACAGGTATGGATGTCAGCATAGCTAGCAAAATAAAACACAAGTTGCGTTGTTTACTCCAGTATGGTGTCTGCTGAATTAATCGCAAAAGATGTGTGAACTGAGCAGCAAATAACGCCAAAAAAGTTACTAAACCAATGATTCCTCCTTCTACTAAAGCTCGGATGTAATCATTGTGAGGAAGAAAGTCATTGCCTGCCGCTGGCATACTCAGCCCCAAACCATAACCAAAAATTGGACTATTTTTCCAAGCATTAAGTAGTAAATGCCATTGAGAAAGCCGCCAATTAAAGCTATTAGAGTCTCCTTGTGACAACAGAATTGCTCGTGATATATCGATGTCTGGATTAAGTAGTGGTGTTTGAGCTATGGAGGCTAGACGTTGTTGCCCAAACTCCGTACTAGCAAAGAGGGCGATGACTAACCCCAACAACAACACTCCACTAATTAGCTTGGCTATATTCAATCTAGGAGTAATTAAAACTAGAACAAAAACCGCAATCATCATTAAGCTAAACAGGCTCTTGGTACTAACAAAGAAAAAACACAGTAACCCCAACAACATCAACCAAAACCAGTGTTGCTGTGTCCAGTTCAACTTCCACAACACGAGACTGATAAACAGTAATAAAAAAGTCGCAAAAGTGTTTGCTGTACCGAAAGTGCCTACGATGCGATCGCTTCCTTGAGGTATTTGCAATAACCCGATCGCGATCGGTAAGGGGAGAGCTAAAAATAGCCAAGAAATTACTTTTTGGGGAGGAAGTCGATCCTTGAGCTGCATTACTAGTAAATAGACCATGACCCAAGAAAATAGACGTACCCACTCACGTATACTAGCTGGCAAATATGAAGCGTCTACCCCTAATGCTCCTAAATGTAGAAGGATGAGCCATAAGCCTTGTAGCAAAACCCAGCTAGCTAAAAACCACCAAAATCTATCGGTGCGGACAATGTGACCTGTCAACAACGAGACTATTACATACAGCAAAGCCAGAGCATCTAGCCCAACAGCAAAGGCCGCTGGTATCTGTAGGTCTGAGAAGATATCCAAAGAACTACGCAATATCAATAACCCCAATACTGATTGCTCAAAATTGGTAAAGAAGTAGCAAACTATTCCTACTGCAACTACAGCTAAACCCAGTAACTTGGGGCTAGCCCCTGCCAAGAATCCTGCAACTATACCAGCTCCCACACCTGCCAACCCAAGCAAAATTGTCAAAGCTAAGGAGCGACTTGAGCGTTGATTGGTTAACATCTTCAGACCTCACCGCTAGAAGTGTTAGACAATCCTTGAGCAGTCAAACGCCTGTTTGATTTGTATCCATTTACAGAATTGCGGTAATACTTTTCCAAGTCAGTAGCCATATCATTCACCACACCCCCCAGTATAGGTATGCCATTTTCAGTTAATTCTGATACTGTCTTTTGCAAAACCTCCTTGTGAGTCCAGCCGGGACGAGTAACTAACACAACTCCATGACTTTGTTGAGTTAATGTAGCAGCATCAATACTCGCGCACAGAGGTGGAGTATCTATAATTACTAAATCAAAATTTGCTGCTGCTTCTGTCATCAGAGATTTCAGCGTTGTAGACTCTAGTACCTGAGAAGGACGTTGGTGTAGTTCGCCACAAGTTAAGACTGAAAGATTTTCAATTGCTGTTGGGCGGATCGCGTCCATTAGAGATTGATTTTTTTCCAGCACCTCGCTAATTCCTGGCGTTGCAGCTAAATTAAACAATTGATGTTGTACGGGTCTATGCAAGTCTGCATCAATAATCAATGTCCGACGCGACAACATGGCACAGACAGTAGCTAGATGTGAAACTACAATTGATTTACCTTCACCAGAGAGAGCGCTACTGACAACAATCAACTGCAAGTTCCCACGACTGCGAAATTCTAGGGTCTTGAGAAGCATTCGATACGGTTCAACCAAACCCAAATCATCTAGAAAATCTTCTGCTGAATCTAGCTTCAGAGTTGTAGCTGTGAGACGTGGTAAAGTTCCTAGCAATGGCAACTTGAGCAATTTCTCTGCCTCTGACGCATCTCTCAAGGTGTTGTCCAACACCTCCAGTAACAGCACAACCCCAACGGCAAAAATCACACCGAAGAAACTTGCAATTACTAGGACTACTAACTGCTTGGGCGATGCGGGTTCATCGGGTACTGTCGCTTTAGCAATAATGCGGATATTGCTGACTATTTGAGCCTCTGCGATTCGTGCTTCTTCAAATTTGCTTTGTAGGAATTTGAGAGAATCTGCTGCTTCTATGCGTTGGCGAACCAGAGCGTTGAGAATTTCTTGTTTAATTGGTAGTTCTACCAGACTAGCTTGGAGTTTAGTGCGTTGGGCTTGGACAGTCTTGAGCTTATTTTCCACTGCCGATCGCTCGATTTTTTGAGTAATCAGTTGAGATGTCAAATTCTGGGAAAGCTCATCGTTGGCGACTGTTTCCGGAGCGATCGCACTGTTGTGAGGTGACACTAAAGCGAGTTTTTGTGTATACAACTGAAGCAGAACGTTCCGTCGTTCTATCAAGTTAAGCAAAGTCGGATTATCATCTGTAAAACGCACGCGAGCTTCAACTATTTGTGCCTCTAAGTCCACAAATTTAGCCCGTAGTTTTTTGAGTTCATCATCCTCACCACCACGCACTGCTGAATAAGCACTGTTGAGATTGCCAGCTCTAGTAATTTGCTCTAAGTAATTAGTGCGAGACTGAATTTCTTGCAGTTGGCTTAAAAGAGTCCGCTCTTGACTTTCCAATGTTGCTAAACTGTCTACTAGAGTTCTGGTTTGATCTTCAATTGCGACTATGCCACTGTTTCGTCTGTAAATGCTTTCCGCTGCTTCAGCTTTTTTCAACCGCGATCGCTGTTTGGGAACTTCAACTTCTAAAAATTTCCTCACAGAACGAGCTTCTGAACTAATTGCATCCGCACTTTCCTGCACCATTGTTTCTGACACAGCATTCAGAACCTTAGCAGCCAAAATAGGATTCGGCGATTCATAGCTCAGTTCTAGAATGTTTGTAGCTGGAATAACTTTTACTTTCAAATACTGATTGATTTTGCCGGTTGTGATTTTTTCTGGGGGAGAAAGCCGAGCGATCGCTTTTTGCAAAACCTGTTGTGACTTTACTAATTCTGCTTGAGTAGCCAGTGGGTTAGAACCTCCTGGCGCAGTTAAAGGTACTTGGCTGAGTTCGCGGCCCAATTGAGAAACACTCACTTGTTTTTCGTTTAGCATTAGCCGCCCTGATGTTTTATACAATCGTGGGGTGACAGCCAAATATATAACTGAACCAGCAATGACTGAAGTAAATGTAACTATGGCAGGTAGACTACGCCGTTTAAAAACCTCTAGTAAAGATGAAATCTCTTTTCCCATTAGCTTTCTCCACTTCAATTACTGTTGGGGATTGGGACTGGGGACTGGGGACTGGGGACTGGGAATTGGGGATGAGGGACTGGGGACTGGGGACTGGGGATTGGGGACTGGGGACTGGGAATTGGGGATGAGGGACTGGGGACTGGGGACTGGGGATGGGGGACTGGGGACTAGAAACAGATATCTGCATATTCTCGTTGTATGCAATTACCTGTGGGGACTTGCTTGAAAATAAGCACGGGATTTATTTTTCTGATACTGTGGCGCGTTCGGAAATTACTGTTTTCTGCACAACGATTGTATTTGAAGTTGGCTGGAGTTTGCTCAATTCAGCCATTCTCATGGAATGAGGTTCAGGTGTCTTGATAATTGCAGAGGAATTCAACAGCGTTCTATATAATTTCAAATTCTCAGCAGTAATATGCTCCCAACTATAGTTGAGTTCTACATACCTTTGAGCATTGCTAGCCATGGTTGCTAATTCCTGCGGATGATTCACAGCCCAATCAAGGCAACTAATACACGAGTCTAGATTTCCTGCTTGAAAGAGTATGCCACGTCCCTCACTTAACAATTGCTGATGGGGTGGAATGTCACTCCCCATTACCGAAATACCTTCACGCATTGCCTCTAGCATCGCCAAAGGTAGTCCTTCCACATCAGAAGGTAAGACAAATAACCCTGCTCCTCTGACAATTTCTGCTAGGCGTTCTCCTCGCAGTTCGCCTGCAAATACGATTTCTCGATTATTGGCAATACTATTTAATAACTGGGATACATAGGATTTTGTATCGCTGATGCCACCAGCCAGAACAAGTTTCCATCCTGGTGGTTTGAGTTTACAAAAAGCTTCAATGAGTAAGTCGGGACGCTTTTCTGGTACAAGTCTGCCCAAAAATAACATATAGCGTCCCTGCATTAAATTTAGAGAAGTACCATAGGAAAAATTAGGGTCTGACTCAGGATAGTGAGCAGCAGCGTTAGGAATATAGACTGTCTGTCTACCGTAGGTTTGCAAAAAATAGGATTGCAAATCTTTTGAGACGACAATTAGCCCATGGGCAAAGCGCACTGCCGCTTTCTCTCCCGCGAGAATCAGACGACTCGAAAAATTCCCCCACTTGGCACGTTGCCAGTCTAAACCCTGACAGGTAACGACAATTTTTGCCTGCTTGAGTGTTAGTCTCGGCAACCAAGTAAATAGAGATGGGCCAAGGGCATGAAAATGAATGATATCGTACTGATTTGCAGAACAAGCGATCGCTCCGAAAGCAGAGCTAATAAAAGCGTCTATGCCTCTAAAATCGAAAGTCGGTAAGGAAATAACTCGGACACCCCCAAAGTCATAATTCTCAAACCAACGACAGTCAGTGTAGGAAGAGCGAGCGAATAAATCAACACTATGACCCTGCGCTACTACTCGGGGATAGACTTCTGCACAGTAATGTTCAATGCCTCCCTGTTTGGGCGGTAGACCTTTGACACCAATTACAGCAATCTTCATAAATTCCTTCCAAAAACAATTAGTTCTACTAAGAACTCACAACTGAGAAGGTTCGCAATTCCCAACGATTGAGCATTTCTGTGTAGATATCGCCGATTACAGTGCGGGCAGCATAAGGACGTGCGGTTCGCACACAAGAAACACTCGGATAATTTTCTGGATGTAGTAGCACGCGGCGTATACTATCTGCGATCGATTCTGGAGTACGTTGAGAACACACTACTCCACTATCATCTGTTAGTAATTTTGGGGTTTCACCGGTTCGAGTTGTGACTACCGGAGTCCCGCTAGCAAGTGCCTCTAGAACGACTAAAGGCAAACCTTCGTAGGCGCTACTGAGGACAAAGACATTGCAGATACGATGCAACTTTGATAGTTCTATTTGGTTAATAGCTCCTAGCATTGTTACTCGTTGAGTTAAACTAAGGCGATTAATTTCAGCACGAATATTTGTTGCTAATTCTCCATTTCCAGCGATGAGTAGATGAGTATAAGATTCATTTAAAGCTGCAAATGCACGTACTAACAAAAGCGGATCTTTCTGGGGATGCAGCCGACCAGCAAACAAAATAAAACGCGTTTCTGGAACCAAACCCAATATTAAAGCCAGTTCGCGCCTTTTTGTTTCCCGTTCTTGCTGACTCAACGGATAGAAAATTTCGTCGTCAAATGAATTTTTAATATAGGCAATGCGATCGCCCATACTGGGATAACGCTGGCGATACAATTCAACCGAATCACTATTGCACGATAAAATTTGGCTAAACTGACGAACTAACAAACTTTCTAAGGCAAAATATGCCGCCGGAAACCTACGCCACAGAATCGCTTTTTTATCACCTGCACTTTGCATCTGTGTATGAATATCGTTGTGAATAAACAGGGTTTTTTCTCCCTGCCAATTCAAGGCAGCTAAAGTTGGTTCCAACCTATGAAAATGCATAAAATCTGAAGCAAAACAACACCCCAAAAGAGCATTTGTATACTTCACCGTAGTTGGTATTAAACTCCGGACATTATCATTTTCTAAAGTAAATAGAGGCAGAAAATCAATTTCTCTAGCTGCAAATTCTGCTTTTTGCCACTTCAGATTTGGCTGATATTTATCATTTCCCGTTCCTACAAAGCGCAGAGCGAATTCACTAGGCGCATACTTGATAAACAGGCTAACTAGGGTTTGAATTCCTCCGATAGTAGTATGCCAAGGATTGAATTGGTAAAAAATAGTTAGCACAGGTTTATGCATCTAGTGAATCCTAACTAAATATGACAAAGCTAAATATTCCTCGATAGTTCCCTTGATTCTCATCTGTTAGCTGTATGTTTTACTTCACAGTTAAAGCTTGAGTTATATTACTCGTGAAAGTTACGAGGTAGGAGTTATAACAAATTATCTAATGCCCATTAATGACAATACATACATTTTTGGGGATTAGTGAATTAGTGTTTTATAGTTGTCAGTAATTTGTCTCTTAGTTTTATACCAATTTTTGATTTATAAAGTCACGCCATTTTGGCAAAGATTTGTTTGATAACTTACAGTGCTTTCTAACCAACGAGTTACGCTGGATTTTTATAGGTAATACTCCAAAAAAGAAACTGCGATCGCACTTAATAAATTTTGGTTAAAGAAAAAACAGATGCTCTGAGAATTATTACCCAAATGCATTAGATAGGAATATAACCTGACTTTTCACGGTATGTGGAAAAGCTCATTTTGATGGTTTCCTAAGCTCTGATTTCTTCATTGGCTATTTTCATTAATTCAGAATTATTGAAAATTAGCCTGTGGAAAAAGCCACACTTTTTCGGGTCTTGAGGACTTTTCGTGAAAAGTCACCGTCCCGCACGCAGCGAACCACGAGTCACTAAACGTCGCCCCAAAGCTTACCCCTTTATGACTAAACCCCGGCACGAATTACGCAAACAATTACAGAGCGCTTAAAACACAAGCACTTCAGCTTTTTAAAAGATAAGACTAGCGGCGACTGTGACCAAATCTATCCCGGCAATACTCCTCAAATGTACGATGTGTGGAACGGTACAGCCTGCGATCACGTAATTCTGCCAATGCCTTCCCCGCCTCAAAGAATGCCCGTTCGACTTTTCGCTCTAAATGTAACGTGAGTTCGACGGTTAAAAAAAGCCAAAAACCTTGCTAGATATGAACCATGAGAAACTAGGTAGGTATTGGGCTCGCTAAGATGAATTGAAAATCGGCAAAAAAGGTACAAAAAAACGCCGAGACTCAAAATATCTA